>DASWKS010000175.1:0-2022 GCA_036396495.1 Gemmatimonadales bacterium | reverse complement strand
GCTGTTTCCAAAATCGGTGGGATACATCCGCAGCCGGCGCCGGACCAGCAGCGCCCGGATGTCGCCTCCGGCAGCGGCATAGCCATCGACAAAGACGTGCGCCGTCGGCGGACCCGGGACGTATTCCTGGAGCTGGACCCCGAGACCGGTCGGCGCGAGCTCCTCCAGCCGCAGCAACGCGGCCTCGCGGGACTTTACCCAGAATCCCTTGACGCCATAGCGGGCGAAGAAGGCCTGGGAATCCCGAGGCTTGAGGAAGGCCCGTTGGTAGACGTTCTGGGGCACCGAAGCGAGATCGGCAGCCCCCGCGACGGTCCACGACCTGGGATGGGAGACGCCGATGGAGCCGAGCAGCTCGGCGAAACGGCTCTTGTCGAGCGCGCGGTGGAGGACCTCGGGAGGGGCGACCGCCGCCCGGAACCGGCGGCGCACTTCGGGGCTCAGCAACGCGATCTGGAGCAGTACGGCATCGGAACAGGGGATCAGCACCGCGGAGTCGACCGGCAGCGACATCAGGTAGCCGGCCAGGTCGGATTCCACAGCGGGCCCGGCTCCGACCGGCCGGGGAGCCGGCCGCGCGTGGCGGGAAGCGAAGGCCAGGTCGGCCGCAGTCGCCACCAGCCAGCGAGGAATCCGGTTCCGGGCCAGGATGCGGAGGACACCGAGCCCGGTAATCCCACCACCCAGGACCAGGACCGGCGACCGATGGGCGGCGGCTTCGGAGAGGTGGCTCGGCACGGTGACCAGATTATCATAGTCCGGGTGTCCGCCATCAAGCGGCTGGCGCTTCGATTCCTGACCAATCCGGTCGTGCTTCGGGGGGTTGAACACACAACCCGCGGCGCCGCCGCTATCCTGACTCTGCACCGGTTTACCGCCTTTGGCCGGTCGGGCCACGACCCGGGCGCGCTGGCCCGGAACCTCGAGTGGTTGCGCCGGCGGCGCTACCGGCTGGTCCCCCTGATGGCGTTGATCGACCAGGTCCGCTACCGCCTCCCCGCCTCACCTCGCACCGTCGCCTTCACGGTCGATGACGGCTACGCCGATTTCGCGGAGGTGGCGGCCCCGATCTTCGCCCGTTACGACTGCCCGGTCACGGTCTTTCTCATCACCGGATTCCTGGACGGGGGCCTGTGGCTCTGGTGGGACCGGATCCGCTGGGCGATGGAGCAGACCAGCCACAGCCGGCTGGACTTTTCCTTTCCCACGCGGGAGATGCACTACAGCTGGGAGGACCCTCTGGGCCGCATCCGGGCCAGCCGGGACCTGATTCGACGGTTCAAGGACCTGCCTAACGCCGATCGCGAAGCGGCCCATCTGGAGCTGGAGCGGCGGCTCGACGTGACCCTGCCGGCCGCGCCTCCCACCGAGTTCGGGCCCATGACCTGGGATCAGGTCCGGACCCTGGGGCGAGGGGGTGTCAGGTTCGGCCCCCACACCGTCACCCATCCGATTCTGGCCCGGACCAGCGACGAGCACAGTCGCCGCGAGATCAGGGACAGCTGGGCCAGACTGTCCGAGCAGACCGACCGGACCATCCCGGTCTTCTGCTGGCCCAATGGCGACCTCACCTCGTTCGGGAGCCGGGAGGCGGCCTATGCCGCGGAGGCGGGGATGGTGGCGGGGCTGAGCACGGTTCAGGCGTCATTCACCCGGCGCTGCTGGACCAACGATGGCCGTCGCTACGCGCTGCCCCGCTACGCCTACCCGCAGGACCCCTCCGACTTCGCCCAGGTGGTCAGCGGGCTGGAGCGATTGAAGGAAATCGCCCGCCTCGACCTTACCGCACGCTGAGTTCCTCTAGCTGATCACTCGACCTGGCGGGTTCCACCAGCGGCGCCTTCCAGGGGGCGGCGTCGGCCGCGGGTTTAGGCACCGCCTTGGTGATGGTTTGGGTCCTCCGAGTCATCAGCTTGACCTGAATCCGGACACCACCACACTGACAACTTGTGACACACACCAGGTTAGCGCAGCACCAACCTGGTCGGATGGGGTGTCGCGTCCGGGGACATTGAGCTACTC
>DASWKS010000174.1:0-8466 GCA_036396495.1 Gemmatimonadales bacterium | reverse complement strand
CACGCCGAGCATGCGTGCGATATCCTCTTCCGGCACACCGCCGAAGAAACGAAGCTCCACGACCTGCCGGAGGCGCTTGTTGACGGTATCGAGCTGGTCGAGGGCCGTATCGAGCGCCAGGATCTCGTCCAGCTCCACTTGGAGAGTACTCTGGGCGTCGTTCAGCGAGATCGACCGCCACGAGCCCCCTCGTTTCGACGCTCCCCGCCGGCGGGCAAAGTCCACCAGCACCTGACGCATCGCCCGTGAGGCCGCGCCGAAGAAATGAGCCCGGCCATCCCAGTTGGCGTCCTGGCCTCGCGCCAGCTTGAGAAAAGTCTCGTGGACCAGCTCGGTGGTGTTCAGAGTCGCACCACCGCCCAGAACCCGGAGCTGGTGACGCGCCAGCCGCTTCAGCTCCTGGTAGACCGCTGAGAAAAGCGCCTCAGTCTCGACCGGCTGAAGATCAGCGGGGTTTACCGGGGAAGGCGATGGGGGAAGAACCACAGGCGCGGTCTCTGAGGCCGTAATTGGTGCTGCCAAAATAACCCGACCTCGGCTGTCAGCGTGATTCCACACAGGGATAACTCACTGCAAGCTAATGGCTTATCAAGCCCGCAGCTCGCGCGGTCGAATTCCCAGACGTCGCAGCTGACTTCAACCTGATTGAGCTGTAGTTCCGCCGTGCCGATGAACAGGTCGTCACCCAGCTCGCTCCGGAGGGCAGACATCGTCTGCTTCAACGAGTTACGGGCGGCGATTTCTACAATCCGGGGAGCCAGCTGGGCGCGTACGACATGCCGCTTAAGATCACCGTACGGCGTAAATAGGCGACGTGAACCGGAGGTGGGACCTGCGAACGGCAGGCCTGAGCGCAACCTTGGCTACAACGCCGCCGCGGACGAGTACGAGGATCTGGTCAAGGCCGGCGTCATCGACCCGACGAAGGTCACCCGCACGGCGCTGCAGAACGCCGCGTCGATCGCAGGGGCTCCTGCTCACCACCGAGTGCGTGGTGGTCGTGAAGAACGAAGAGAAGTCGGCGCCGTCCGGTCCTCCTGGCGGTGGCATGGGTGGGATGTATTAAGTAGGGAGCTAGGGAGCTAGGGAGCCGGGGGCAGAGGAGCGATCTCCTGCCCCCGGTTCGTTTCCGCGTGCCGCTGGGTTCATCTCGCCACGGGCTCGCGGGCCGTGCTCGCGGAAAAATCATGCTCCGTCCGTTCATCTGATCCGCACCGTGCCGGGGTTCCCCATCATGATGCCTGTCCGCGCACTTAGGTGGGACCATGGCGGCACCGGCCACCGCCGAGCCGCGGCAGCCCCCAGCGGACGGGTGGGGGTCTACCGCCCCCGCCGGCCCCGGGCCTCTTCGCTGTACCGGCTCCTCGAACGCCACTTCCGGGAGCTCTGCCTGGTGTGGGACGAGCGCTTTGCGCCGACCTCGGGCGACTGGCGCGGGGTGATCCCCAAGGTCGTCGACCAGTTCCTCGCCTGCGGCCTCCTCGAGCACGGCTTCGCCCGGATTCGCTGCGACACCTGCGCCCCCGAGTATCTCCTCGCGTTCTCCTGTAAGTGCCGGTACTTCTGCGCCAGTTGTCACGCCAAGCGCCTCGCCCGGTGGAGCCTCTGGCTCGACGAGACGCTGCTCGCGCCGGTGCCGCACCGGCAAGTGGTCCTCACCCTGCCGAAACGGCTCCGGGCCTACTGCCTGTACCGGCGCGCCCTGCTCGGCGACTTGGCCCGCGTGGCCGCCCGCACCGTGACCGCCGCCGTCCGCGCCACCACCGGGGAGGCGGACCTCCGGGTCGGCATCGTCGCCTGCCTGCAGACCCACGGCTCCCTGGCCAACTGGCACCCCTATCTCCACCTGGTCGTCACCGACGGCGGCTTCCGGCCCGACGGGACCTTCGTGCGCTGGCCGGGGTGGCCGAGCCACGACACCGCCTCCCTGACCGAGGCGTTCCGTCGCGCGGTGCTCCGGCTCCTCGTGCGCCGCGGCCTCTTCGATGAGGACCAGGCCCAGGGGATGCTCCAGTGGCCGCACTCGGGGTTTCACGTCCATGCCGGCGTCGGGGTGCCCCAGGACGATCGCGCCTGTGCCCTCCGGCTCGCCCGCTATTGCGCCCGGAACCCCGTCGCGCTGGAGCGCATGACCGATCCCACGATCGAGCAGGTGACCTACCGCTCTCGACAAGGCCGAGGGGCCCACCGCCGGCACCGAGCGGGTGGATCCGCTGGAGTTTCTCGCCCGCCTGGTGACCCACATCCCCGAGCCCGGCCAGGTGATGCAGCGCTACTACGGCTGGTACGCCAGCCGGACCCGGGGCATGCGGCGGCGTCAGGGTGGGGACGGGGCCGAGGCGCCGGTCTCGATCCTCGACCCGGCCGACTGGTCGCTCCGCGGCGGCGCTGGCGAGCGACCACGTCGTGGGGCGACGGTGCCATTGTCGCATTCGTCAGGGAGACGGCGCAGGGACGGGTAGCCACTGGCCCTGGAGGACCCATGACTGCCCGACTTGCCACCCTCGCGGCCCTGAGCGCCCTGGGGCTCGCCGCCTGTTCCGCTGACCGCGCCACCGAGCCCCTGGCCGGTCCCACCTTCGCCATCGATCCCGCCGACGTCTGCGACGGCACCGGAGTTACGGTGCCGGAGTGCGAGGCCCTGGTGGCCCTCTACAACAGCACCGACGGAGACAACTGGAGCCCTTACAACACCAACTGGGGCGCCAACAACAACCCCTGCACCTGGGTAAACGCCATCTGCCCGGATAATGGCGACATCGGGCCGGTCGTGGCGATTCTCTTCCTCGGCGGGAACAACATGAGCGGGACGCTCCCGGCGGAGCTGGGCAACCTCTTCGGCCTCACGGGGATCCTCTTCCATTTCAATCCGGAGCTCACGGGCCCGATCCCGCCCGAGCTGGGCAACCTTGCAAACCTTCAGGTCCTCCACCTGGACGGAAATGCGCTGACCGGGCCCATTCCCGCGACCCTTGGCAACCTCGCCGACCTGAGGATATTGCGCCTCGGAGATAATGCGCTCACGGGAACGATTCCACCGGCGTTGGGCACATTGGCGAACCTCGAGCAACTCGAGCTCCAAAACAATGCCCTCACAGGCGTAGTGCCGCTGCCAGTGGCGGTGTTGGGAGGCGGGCTCTTGATCTGCGACTTCACCGGCAATGCCGGCCTGTACATGCCCGACATCCAGGCCTACCGCGACGCTGACCAGGACGGCGACGGCAGCATTTGCGGGCTGGAACTGGCGAGTGCCGAGGACATCGGCGAGGACGCTGTGGATGGGATCGAAGATCTCATTCCACCGCTGACCGGGGGCCAGGCGAATGCACTTGCCAGCAAGATCGAGAACGCCGAGGCTAAGGCGGCGATGGGCAACTACCAGGCGGCCATCAACCAGATGGAGGCCTTCATCGCGCAGCTGAACACCATGGTCGCGGATGGAACTCTGACTGCCGGAGAGGCTGCGCCATTCTTCGAGCAGGCGCAGGCGCTGATCGACATCTGGACCGAGTCGCTCTAGCGAGTGCTGCCTGCTCGCCCGAGCGCCGCGATGGCCAACTGCAGTGTCCGTATCGCATCCCGCCGCTTTTCGGCATCCAGCAGCGCGGGAGCTGGGACTGGAGTACGCCGGAGGGGCAACGACCTCAACCTTTTCGCGCTTTCGTCCTTTTCGCCGCTCTCGTGTACCCCAACCGCTGCAGCTCGATCAAGCCGGTCCCCTGCGCCCTACGCCCCATGTCGCACTTCCCCGGAAGCAGGCGCAGGTACGGATAGCCACTGTACCTCGGAGGATCCATGACTGCCCGACTTGCCACCCTCGCCGCCCTGAGCGCCCTGGGGCTCGCCGCCTGTTCCACCGCTGACCGCGTCACCGCGCCCCTGGCCGGTCTCACCTTCGACATCCAGCCCGCCGATGTCTGCGACGGCGTCTTCGTGACGATCCCCGAATGCGAGGCCCTGGTCGCGCTCTACAACAGCACCAACGGCGACGAGTGGACCGACGCCACCAACTGGGGCGCCGACAACAAACCCTGCGGCTGGGCCGGGGTCACCTGCCAGAATGGCGACATGGGGCCGGTCGTGGTGCTGGCCTTCTTGAGCGGGCAGAACATGAGCGGGACGCTTCCGCCGGAGCTGGGCAACCTCTTCGCCATCCTTGGGATCAGCTTCGGCCACAATGAGCTCACGGGCCCGATTCCGCCTGAGCTGGGCAGCCTCGCAAACCTCAGGAACCTCGACCTGACGCTCAATGCGCTGACCGGGCCCATTCCCGCGACACTTGGAAACCTCGCCAACCTGGAGACATTGGAGCTCGGAGGAAACCAGCTCACCGGCCCGATCCCCGCGTGGCTCGGGAACCTCGAACACCTGAGGATCCTGCAGCTCTGGGAGAATGAGCTCACGGGAACGATTCCAGCGGCGTTGGGCTCTTTGGGGAACCTCGAGCGACTCGAGCTGAACAGCAACCAGCTCACGGGAACGATTCCGCCCGAGCTCGGCGACCTGGAAGCGCTGCAGCAACTGCAACTTCACAACAATCAACTGACCGGCAGCATTCCCCCTGAGCTGGGCAGCCTGGCAAACCTGGGAGGCCTCATCCTGAGCTTCAACCAGCTCAGCGGCACCATCCCTGCCGAACTGGGAAATCTCGGCAGCATCCAGCTGCTCTCCGCCGTCAACAATCAGCTTACCGGCCTGGTGCCACTGCCAGTGGCCGCGCTGGAGCAGACGGCCGTGTGCCTCCTGAATAACAACGAAGGGCTATTCGTTCCTGACATCGCAAGCTATCAAGCGGTCGCCACCAACGGCCTCATCTGCAACCTGCCGCTGTCTTCCGCCGAGGATATCGGCGACGACGCGGTGGACCAGATTGAGGAGCTCGTGCCCGACCCGCTCGTTTCGGGCCAGGCGAACGCGCTGATCAGCAAGATCGAGAACGCCGTGGCAAAGGCCGCCAACGGCCAGTACCAGGCGGCCATCAACCAGATGGAAGCGTTCATCAGCCAGCTCAACACCATGGTGGGCGACGGCATCCTGATGCCGGCCGAGGCCGCACCCTTCCTGGTCCAGGCGCAGTCCCTGATCGACATCTGGACCGAGGCGCTCTAGCGGGTCCTTCCGTGCGCGGCGGCGAGTCCCGGGCCTCCCGGACCCGGGAATCCTGCTCGCCCCAGCGCCGGACCAGCACCGGCACGGCCTCTTGGAGCATCGACCTGGCCTCCCGGCCCCGCTTCAGCCCGACGAGGAGCCGGCCGTAGTCGAGGCGCACCTGGGCCGTGAACAGGTAGTCGGGAGGGAACCGTTCCTCGTGCCCGCGCAGGGCGCGAGCGAATGCGGCGTCGGCTTCCCCCATCCGTCCGCCTGCCGACCGAAATAGTGAATCGGCTCGGGGGAGCAGCCCGCGCTCCACGGAGAGCCTGGCCAGGATCGTGAGCGTCCGCCCGGCCGGCATCGATTGCAGGCCAAGCTCACGATGAATGCCGAGCGTCGCGACCAGCAATGTGTCCGCGGCGAGCAGGTCCCCGCGCCGCTGCCGAACCTCAGCCCAATCGGTCAGGGCGACGGCCACCGCCTCACTGCGCGGTCCCTCGACCGCGCGCTCGGCCGCCACCCGCCACGCATGCAGGGTGTCCAGCCGGTCCCATTCGTCCGAATAGCCCAGGACCGCGACCATCCGTCGCAGGAGGCGCCGGGAGTTGCGTACCTCGTAGGTCGGGATGCTCTGTCGAGGCGCGCCAGGACGCGAGCACCGACGGCCTTCGCGCTGTCATGCTGCCCGTCCATGTGCAATGCGTCCGACAGTTGCAGCAGCAGGTCAGGCATGGTCGAATCGCCGGGTGCGATTCGCTGCTGCGCTGCCATCGCCGTCCGGATCACGTCCCGGGCGCCCGCACTCTGTCTGGGCCCGGGCAACCGCCGCTCCCAGGGAGCCCTCCGGCCGCAATCAATGTCGCGGTCGACAAGTCCACCAGCGACTACGAACCTGAGAAGCTGCAGAGGCGACTGGCCAAGCCGACCGGCGGTGGCTGAAGGCCAGGGCTCAAGTAAAACATCAAGCTCACGTAGTACATGAGGTACTTCCGCGAACGGGTGGCAAGGTGGGTGGCAGGGAATCACCGGGACCTGACGGACGCCGGCCGGGAAACCCCACGGACAATTCCCCACGACAGGCCGACGTCGCAGAGCTGTCAGAACTGGCCCAAGCCGCAGCAGGGGTATCGACTTACCAACGTTTCCCACAGTTACCAACAATCCAACTTAACAGAATACATCTTATACGTCATAAGGAACAATCCCGATTTGGCGCTAGTATCAGGGCTTCCCAGCTCAGGATCACGTGGTGTCGACTCCCTGTCGCGGCCTGCTGACCGGCTTGCTGATGCCGATCATGACGGCGTGCGGCCCCGCCCCCGACCTGGGCATCCGCACGGTCGAGCTGGACCCACCCGAGGACACCGTCTCGGCCTTCGAGCCCTTTGCCGTGGTCGATCCCGACCTCCCGGACCGGATAATCGTCGGGGCCCAGTACGGCCCCGGCTACAACCGAGGCGGCCTCCGGATGTGGTCCTGGTCGACCGATGATGGCGGCCGGACCTGGCGGGCGGGACGAGTCATCCCTAAGCAGTTTCCGCCAGCCGGTCAGGCGCTGGCTGCCGACCTGACCATGGCGATCGGGCCGGACGGCACCGTGTATCACCTCTCGTTGACCAGCGACTCCGCCCCGGGCGGACTGATGACGGCTGGAGCCGCCCTGGCCGTGTCCAGTGATGGCGGGCGCAGCTTCTCCCCCAGGACCTTTTTCGGCGGCGTCGACCAATCCTCTCCCGGTGTCATGGTCTTCACCGACAAGTCCTGGATGGCGGTGGACCGACACGAGCCGAGTCCCTACCGCGGTACCATCTACCTGTCCTGGTCCCGCAATCGTGTCAGCGTTGGGCCCAGCGACACCACGGTGTCCACGTCCCCGGCGTTTGCCTGGTCCTCAGACGGCGGGCGCTCCATCTCTCCGCCAATCGCACTGGCCGATTCCGGCTTTGGAACCGAGCTGGCAGTGACACCTGACGGAGTCCTGCACGCGGTATGGACGGTCCACGACCGGGTGATCCTGCATCGGAGCTCGAGCGATGGGGGCAGGAGCTTCGGCTCACCCCACCTGGTCGCGGCGGTTGCCAGGACCGGCGCGGTGGTGGAGCTGCCCCGCCTAACGGCCGGACCCGGCGGTGCCCTCCTGGTCTGCTGGACCCAGGGAACCGGCGAAGGTCAGGAGACCTCGGCGATCTGGTGCGCTACTTCACGGGATGGAGAGGACTGGTCTGTGGCAGCGGCGGCGCCGGTGGCCCCGGCCGGCGTTCCGGTCGGGTACCCAGCCGTGGCGGCCTCGTCGGATGCGTTCTGGCTGCTGGCCTATGCGGCGGACAGTTCGGGGCTGAGCGTCCGCCTGTTGCGCTCCTCGGATGGGCGCAGTTTCACCGCGAGCCGGGCTCTGGCGTCCCGTCCCCTGCCGCCCCAGGGCCTTTGCACCCGTCCCGGGTTGCCCTGCCGCCGCTCCGGCGCCGGGTTTTTCCCGGGAGATTACGTCACCCTGGCCGGCAGCTCGGGGCGACTGGTGGCTGCTTACGGCTTGCCCAGAACTACCCTCCCCCACGCCACTTCGATTGTGGTGACCGTGATCGACGTCCCATGAAAAAGGCCCGGCAAGGTTCCGGGCCCTCTCGTGACTTCGGATGGCACGTCGCGGCTATTTGACCAACTCGCCCAGCCGGACCTCGGCGATCGGAAACGCCGCGGTTTCCTTGTGCTGATCCACCACGGTCCGGTAGGCATGGATCGCCTTGTCATTCTGTCCGGCAGCCCGGTAGGTGCGGCCGGCCGCCAGCAGCGCCTCGGCCTTGGTGTGGCTCATTTCGGCGGCGGCCGAGGCGGCCATGTACGCTTCGGCGGCCTCACCGGATTTGCCCAGGTTCTCGAGCGCGGCGCCAAGCAGCATGTTGCCCGAGGCCACAAAGCGGGCCGGCGGCCTGTCCTGCAGAAAGCGCCGCAGATCGTCGACCGCCAACTGGTTCTGCCCCGCGATGAGCCGGGTCTGGTTCAACGAGAGTGTCGCCTCGACTGCAGCCTCGGTCCCGCGGTAGGTGGCGGCGACCCGCTGCAACTCGGCTGAAGCTTGGGGGATGTTGCCGGCATCGGCGGATCCCCAGGCCGACTCCAGCGCCTGTCGCGCGAAATTCGCTTTCCGCCTGCCGCTCGCCGCCATGAACCAGGTGACCAGCACGACCAGCACCACCGCCGCCGCCCCGATGGCCACGAACCGCGCGTTGGCGGTCAGCCATGCCGTCAACCGCTCCTCCCGGCTCACGCTGGGAGCCGCTGGTGCGGCGGATGTGGTCTTGCTCGGCTTGGCTGGAGAATCCATTGTCTGTTTCAACGAACCGGCCCGTCCCGCCATGTGTCAGTGGTTCCTTCGTA
>DASWKS010000173.1:0-3792 GCA_036396495.1 Gemmatimonadales bacterium | reverse complement strand
CCCCCTTCGACTGTCTTCGACCCTCTTCGACCGTCAGTCCCTTACCGGGTAGATCCCGCAGTTGTTGCTGGGGTGGAACTCCGGGTGACGGTGGCCCCGGCCGGCCCGCCCCTGGAGCAGGGCGTGCAGCAGTTCGTGCTTGAGCACCGCCGGGTCGTTCATCCGGGTCTCGGCGATGAGCACCATGTTGTAGTAAGACATCCAGACCCCGAGTGCCCGAGGCCCGACGCCGGGCCAGCGGAAACCCGGTCCCGGAATCCTGACCCAGCGAATGCTCTCGAAGCCCTTGCCCTCCACCGGGGCGATTCCGGTGCATCGCACCAGGTCGTCCCAGGCGGGGTGGGCCAGATTGGGGGGAGGGATCCGCCTTCCGCTCGCCAGGACGGCCTGGATCATGGGATCGAAAATCGGACTCCGGAAATCGGCCACGACGGGATCAGAGAGCAGGAATCCCAGAGTCAGGATTCCCGCCCAGACCGCGATCCAAGCTCGACGTGGCGCTTTCTGGTGCATCATCAATCAAAGATGGCGAGGATGTCAATAACGATGCCTGCCCGGACCATCACGACGCGGTCGCCGGCCAGCACCCGCTCGATCCCGTCCCGGGCCGTCAGTCGGCGGGACAAGTCGGAAGGCAGGACTTTCTTGGCGATTCCCGGAGGAAGCGGCTTGCCGCGACTCAGGTTCTTGGCGATCCCAGGCGGGAGCGGCTTGGGCCGAGTACCGGATTCCCGGTAGTAATCCCGGATCACCCGGACCTCGGCCCGGTCGAACACTTCCACCGACACAGTGGTCTGGACCACTGCCTGATCCTTAGCGCGGCTCTTACCCTGAGCCGCCGCCGGCCCCACCACTCCAGCCAACCCGACCAGGACCACACCGATCCGAATTACCCTGACCATCATGACCTCCTCTGGAAAGGCGGACGGGCGGACCTTGGCGGCCCGCCCGTCACACCGCTCTTGTATGCTACAGATGCAGGATTCCTGCCGTTACTGCACCGCGTTCACCATGTCGAAGATCGGCAGATACATTGCCACCACCATGCCGCCGACAATGACACCGAGCACGGTGATCATGATCGGCTCCATGAGGGAGAGCAGCGCGCTCACGGCAACGTCCACTTCTTCGTCGTAGAAGTCCGCAATCTTGGACAGCATCTCGTCCAGACCGCCGGTCTGCTCGCCCACCGCCACCATGCTGATGACCATGGGGGGGAACACCTTGGACTGTTCCAGCGGCCCGGCGATGGTCTCACCCCCGGCGATCGACTGGCGGGACTGCATGACTGCGTCGTGGATGACCCGGTTGCCGGCGGTCTTGGCCGTAATTTCCAGCCCGTCCAGGATGCTGACGCCGGAGCTGATCAGGGTACCGAGAGTCCGGGTGAAGCGGGACACCGCGGACTTCCGGAGAACATCGCCCAGCACCGGAGCATTGAGCAGCATCTGGTCGATCCGCTTCCGGCCATCGGGGGTGTTGTAGTACTGCTTGGTCAGGAACGCCGCGCCGACCGCCGCCCCGATAAGGGCCCACCACCAGGCGAGCAGCAGATCCGAGGCACCGATCACGATCCGGGTGGGCAAGGGCAGTTCCATGCTGACCGACGCGAACATCTCCTGGAAGGTGGGGATGACGAAGATCAGCAGCACGGCGATGGCGCCAGCGGCCACGGCCATGATGACGCCCGGGTACACCATGGCACCCTTCACCTTGCGAACCAGCGCGTCGTTCTTCTCGAGGAAGGTGGCCAGGCGGAGCAGAATGGTATCGAGAATACCGCCCGCCTCGCCGGCCGCCACCATATTCACGTAAAGGTCGGAAAACGCCTTCGGATGCTTCCGCATGGCGTCCGCCAGCGTGTTGCCGGCTTCGACATCGTACACCACGCTCTTGGTGACTTCCTTGAGCGCCTTGTTCTCGGTCTGCTGCGCCAGGATGCTGAGCGACTGGACCAGCGGCAGACCGGCATTGATCATGGTGGCGAACTGCCGGGTGAAGATCACCACGTCGCGGGTCTTGATCCTGGTCCCGAACCCCGGGATGGTCAGGGCTTTGGGCGCTTCCCGCACCGTGACCGGCGTCATCCGGCTGCGCCGGATGAATGCGATCACGTCGTCCCGGCTGGGGACGTCGAGCTGCCCCTTCAAGATCTGGCCGCTGGCGGCGGCCTTGGCGGTGTACTCAAACATCGGCATAGTGTGCTCCTCCGAACCTCGAACGCTGGATACCGGGAGTTGAGCCCGGACCGGATGTTCTAGCGCCGGCCGGCTGCGGCCTGGCGGGTCTCGACCTGCTGGATGGCCTGCTCTTCAATCGGCTTCTCGCCGATCATGCGGAGAAACTCGTTCCGGTCGGACGCGGCCCGGAGGGCCTCGTCCCTGGTCACGAGCCGCTGCACGAAGGCCTGGTACAGCGCGTCATTCATGGTCTGCATGCCGAACTTCTTGCCCGACTGCATGGCGCTGTAGATCTGGTGGATCTTGTCGTCGCGGATCAGGGCCCGGATCGCGGGAGTGGCCACCATGATCTCGGCGCACATCACCCGGCCCCGCCCCGACGCCTTCTGGAGCAGGGTCTGGGTCATGACTCCCTCCAGCACGAAGGCCAGCTGGGCCCGCACCTGGCTCTGCTGGTTGGACGGGAAGACGTCGATGATGCGGTTGATCGACTCGGCGGCCGAGTTGGTGTGCAGGGTCGCCAGCACCAGGTGGCCGGTTTCCGCGATGGTCAGCGCGGCGGCGATCGTTTCCAGATCGCGCATTTCGCCCACCAGGATGATGTCGGGGTCCTCGCGCAGGGCGTACTTGAGGGCGCTCGCGAAGCTCTTGGTGTCGGTCCCCACCTCGCGCTGGTTGACGATGCAGCTCTGATGCGAATGGATGAACTCGATCGGGTCTTCCACCGTGATGATATGGCCCTTGCGGCTCTTGTTGATCCGGTCGACCACCGCGGCCAGCGTGGTGGATTTGCCCGAGCCGGTCGGGCCGGTCACCAGGATCAGGCCGCGGGGCTTCTCGGCCAGCTGCGAGACCACCGCCGGCAACCCGAGGTCGTCGAACGTGAGGATGTTGAACGGGATCATCCGGAGCACCATGGCCACGCAGCCCCGCTGCTTGAACACGTTGCCGCGGAACCGGGCCAGGTTCTGGATGCCGAAGGAGAAGTCGAGCTCGTCTTCCAGCTCGAACCGTTTCTTCTGGTTCTCGGTGAGCACCGAATAGGCCAGGGACAGCGTGTCCTTGGGCGCCAGTACCTCTTCCACACTGGCGTTCACGATGTCCCCGTCGATACGGAGCTTGGGACGCTCGCCGGCGGTGCAGTGCAGGTCAGAGGCGCTCTTCTCGATCATCTCCTCGAGCAACGAGCGCAGATTGAACATGGTCATGCGGCAGTCTCCTTGACCACTTCTTCCAGGGTCGTGATGCCCCGTTCGACCTTCTTGACGCCGTCCGCCCGGAGCGTGAGCATGCCTTCGCGCACAGCCTGAATCCGTATCTCTTCCACCGAGGCCCCGCGCAGGATCATGCGCCGGAGCTCGGGGGAGAGCGCCATGACCTCATACAGCCCCTGGCGGCCGCGGTACCCGCTGCCGCCACACGCATCACAACCGGTGCCCTTCATGAACCGGACATTCTCAAGATCGGTGCCAAGCGAGAGGACTTCCTCGCGGGTATAGGTCGCGGGGGCCTTGCAGTCGGTGCAGATCCGCCGCACTAACCGCTGGGCTGCCACCAGGTTGACCGCGCTGGCCACGTTGAATGCCTCGATGCCCATGTCGATGAGACGGGT
>DASWKS010000172.1:0-3470 GCA_036396495.1 Gemmatimonadales bacterium | reverse complement strand
GTTGAAGGTCGAGTTCTGGTTGCGGTCCGGATCGGATGCGATTTCTCCCCGGTATGACGTCGTGAGCGCCGCTTCCGAAGCCTCCGGCCGCGCTCCGGGTCGGAACCGCGCCAGGACCCGCACCCATTCCCAATTGCGAGTGGTGCTCCAATCCGTGTTGGGCCCGAGCATTTCAACCGCGCCCGATCCCACCGGGATCCAGACGTCGACCGCGTTCAGCTCAATGCCGGTGAAACCGCGAGGAGCCACGCCGATCACGGTGAACAGATTGCTTCCCAGCCGGATGCTGCTGCCGAGGACGGCCCGGTCGGCGCCGAACTGACGCCGCCAGAAACGCTCTCCGAGGACCGCGACCGGGGTGCCGGCCCCGATCCGGTCTTCCTCCTCGCTGTAGAACCGGCCGATCAGAGGCCGTACCCCGAGCAGCGGGAAAAAGCCGGCGGAGGCCATGGTGACGTTGACCCGCTGGGCCTCGAGGCCCCGGCCCAGCGTGAGTCGCCCGGTGTAGAAGGCCGCGGTGGCGCTGAATCCCGCGGTGCGCTGGGCCAGGACGTAATCGGGCCAGGCCACTCCAGTGTTGGTGAAGGAGCCGAAGGTCGGGTGCACCTGGGTCAGACTCAGCTGTACCACCTGGTCCGCGTCGGTCACGTGGGCCGGCGCGCGGAAGACCAACCGGTCCACCAGCCCCACCATGGTGGCGTTGGCGCCGATCCCGAGGCCCAAGGTGACGGCCACGGTGAGCACGAATCCGGGCTGGCGGGCCAGGCTGCGGAGGGCCAGTCGCAGATCGTGCAGCAGCGCCTCGAGTCGCTCGATCCGTCTCACCCGGTCCTCCCGGTGGTGATCGATCTGGATCAAGCCGGCCCGGGTCCGGGTCGCGCTGCCGAAGCGCCGTTCGGCCTCGGCCCGGGCGGCCGTCTCATCGAGACCCTCGGCCATCAAGTCGGCCACGCTGGATGCGAAATGGAATTCGAGTTCCCGATCCACCTCGGCGTCCAGATCGGGACGGCCGGTATCGAGGGTGAACAGTCGTTTGAAGCCGCGCCAGCTCATGCGGACGCCTCCAGCACCCGCACCACGGCGCGGGAGTAGCGGCTCCATTGATCGGCGCTTCGGCCGAGCTCGCCCCGTCCCGCGGGGGTCAGGGAGTAGTACTTGGCTTTGCGGTTGTTCTCCGACAGTCCCCATTCCGCCTTGAGCCAGCCGCGGCGATGCATCCGGTGCAGGGCGGTGTAGAGGGCGCCTTCTTCGACCTCGAGCTCATCGCGGGTGGTCTGTCGAATCCAGCGGGCGACCGCGTAGCCGTGCCGCGGGCCCCAGGTGAGGGCTTTGAGGACCAGGGTATCGAGGGTGCCCTGGAGCAGGTCCAGGTCGGTGGCGGTCGGCATCGGCGTCCCCTGAAGCGTTGAGGGGAATCTATAGCGCCGGTCGAAGAAAGTCGAAGGCGGTCGAAGATGGTCGAAGACGGTCGAAGAGGTAGACACCCCTCGACCCCCTTCGACCGCCTTCGACTACGCCCGAAGGGCGTCTTCCACCAGACGGGCCTGGGCCGCGGTATGGGCTACCGGGTACCCTTCCGCCGGGCTGGCGCGCTCGGGCCGGCCGGCGTAGGAGAGCTTGGCGTTTCGGGGCAGGATCGCGAGTAGCTTTTCGTCCAGGTAGTCCCACGCCCCCAGGTTGCGCGGTTCTTCCTGGGTCCAGACCACCTCGCGCAGGTTGGGGTAGCGCTCCAGCAGCTGCCGCACCTCCTGCTCCGGGAAGGAATACAGCTGCTCCAGCCGGGCAATGGCGGGGCGGCCCTGTTTCATCTTCTCCGCTTCGGGCAGCAGATCGTAATAGACCTTGCCGGAGCAGAGCAGGAGGCGCGTGATATCCCCCGCGCGCTCGGCGGCCCAGGCGTCATCCATCACTTTCTGAAAGCGGCCTCCGGCCAGCTCCGAAAGCTGGGAGGACGCCAGCGGGTGCCGCAGCAGACTCTTCGGCGTAAAGACCACCAGCGGACGGATCCGGGCGCGGAGCGCCTGGCGGCGAAGCAGATGGAAATACTGGGCCGGGGTGGTGCAGTTGGCCAAACGCATGTTGTTCTCCGCGGCCAGCTGCAGGAATCGTTCGATCCGGGCGCTGGAATGCTCCGGGCCCTGGCCTTCGTAGCCATGGGGGAGCAGCAGGACCAGCCGGGCGGTCACGCCCCACTTGGAGAGGCCGGCGCTCATGAACTGGTCCACGATCACCTGCGCACCGTTCACGAAATCGCCGAACTGCGCTTCCCAGAGCACCAGCGCTTCCGGCGCGGCCGCGCTGTATCCGTACTCGAATCCAACGGTGGCGAGCTCCGACAGCGGACTGTTGTGCAGCTCGAAGGGCGCCAGGGCGCCCCGCAGATGCTGCAGCGGAATCCACTTGGCCCCGGTGGCGTGATCATGGAGCGCCAGATGACGCTGGCTGAACGTGCCGCGCTCGGTGTCCTGCCCGGTGAGTCGGACCGGCACGGCCTCGGTCAGCAGCGAGGCAAACGCCAGCGCCTCGGCGTGCGCCCAGTCGAGCCCGCCATCCCCTTCCATCACCTGGCGCCGCCGTTCCAGCTGCCGGCCCAGCTTGGGATGCACGGTAAAGCCTTCGGGCCGGGCCAGCAGCATGTCGTTGAGCGCGATCAGAGTGTCCGCGGGCACTTCGGTCGAGGGTTCCGGGCCCGGCACCACCCGGCGGGGCCCCGGCTCGGCTTCGCGCTGGGCCGCGAGAGTGGCTTTGAGGCCCTGTTGCTCCGCCACCAGATGCTGGTACACCGACTCGTACTGCGCTTCGGCCTCGGCGGCGGTCACCGTGCCGCGGCCGGCGAGCAGCTCGGCATAGCGGACCCGTGCGGTGGGGTGGTTGCGGATCGCTTCGTACATCCTGGGCTGGGTGTAGGCCGGTTCGTCTCCCTCGTTGTGTCCGTGCCGGCGGTAACCCACCAGGTCGATCAGCGCGTCCTGATGGAACCGGGCCCGGTACATCATGGCGAGCCGCATGGCGTCGAGGCAGGCTTCGGCGTCGTCCGCATTGACGTGAATCACCGGCACGTCGAAACCCTTGGCCAGGTCCGAGGCATAGGTGGTGGACCGGGCATCCGGGATATCGGTGGTGAAACCAACCTGGTTGTTGGTGATGAGATGAATGGTACCGCCGACGCTGTACCCCTTGAGCGCCCCCAGATTGAGGGTCTCGGCCACGACCCCCTGCCCGGCGAAGGCGGCGTCGCCGTGAATCACGATCGGCACGGCCACGCTGGGGTTCTGGACTGCCTGCTGGCCCCGGCGGTTGGTCTGACGAGCCCGGGTTCGTCCCACCACGACCGGCGCCACATACTCGAGGTGACTGGGGTTATGCGCCAGGGTGACCGTCACCGCCTGTCCGCCGCGGGTCTGGTACATGCCCTCGGCACCGAGGTGGTACTTCACGTCGCCGGTCCCGAATTCGTCGGAGGTCTCGGT
>DASWKS010000171.1:0-6370 GCA_036396495.1 Gemmatimonadales bacterium | reverse complement strand
GGGTCCAGATCGGTGGACCCACAGGCGCGTTCGTCGTCATCGTGGCCGGAATCGTGGCCCAGCACGGCCTGGCCGGGCTCACCGTCGCTACCATCATGGCCGGGCTGATTCTTCTGGGCCTGGGCCTGGCCAAGCTGGGCGGCGTCATCAAGTTCATTCCCCATCCCATCGTCACCGGATTCACCAGCGGGATCGCGGTGATCATCTTCTCCAGCCAGATCCGTGACCTGCTGGGTCTCGATCTGGTCGAGGTGCCCGGCGAGTTCTTCGCCAAATGGGGCGCCTATGTATCGGCGCTGCCCACAGCCGATTGGCCCGCCATGGCGGTGGGCGGCGGAACTCTGCTGCTGGTGCTGCTCTGGCCCCGAGTCTCCCATCGGATCCCCAGTCCGTTTGTGGCGCTGGTGGCGGCGACCGTGACGGCGGCGCTGCTGCACCTGCCGGTGGAGACCATCGGCGCCCGGTTCGGCGACCTCGATTTCTCTCTCCCCACCCCGTCGCTGCCGTCGGTGAATGAGGCCATGCTGGTGTCGCTGGTCGGGCCCGCCATCACCATCGCGCTCCTGGGCGCGATCGAATCGCTCCTGTCGGCGGTGGTCGCCGACGGCATGATCGGCGGGCGGCACCGCAGCAACATGGAACTGGTGGCGCAGGGCGTGGCCAACGTGGTGACGCCGATCTTCGGCGGCATCCCCGCCACCGGGGCGATCGCCCGCACCGCGACCAACGTCAAGAACGGCGGCCGGAGCCCGGTCGCCGGGATCGTCCATGCCGTGACGCTGCTGGCGATCACGCTGTTTGCCGGTGCCTGGGCGGCGCGGATTCCGCTGGCCGCGCTGGCAGCCATCCTGGTCGTCGTCGCGTACAACATGAGCGAGTGGCGCAGCTTCCGGGACGAGATCCGGACCGCCCCGCGCTCGGATTCCGCGGTGATGGTCAGCACCTTCCTGCTGACGGTGGTCGTCGACCTGACGGTGGCCCTTTCGGTCGGGATGGTGCTGGCCGCCTTCCTCTTCATGAAGCGGATGGCCGAGGTGAGCAACGTGCAGGCCATCTCGCGCGAGATGTTGGAACGGGAGGAGGAGGAGGAAGAGCGATCCGAGGAAGCGGTTCAGAAGTGGCGCGGCCTGGTGCCCCGTGGGGTCGAAGTCTACGACGTCAACGGACCGTTCTTCTTCGGCGCGGCGGAGACCTTCGGCGAATACCTGCGCCAGGTGTCGGGCAAGCCCAAATCGATCGTGCTGGACCTGGAAGGCGTGCCCGCGATGGACTCCACCGGGCTTCGGGCCTTGACGATCCTGGTGCAGCAACGGCTCAAGCAGAATATCCCGGTCTTCGTGGTGGGACTGCAGGACCAGCCCAGGGAGCTGATCCTCCGTTCTCCCCTGGCCGACCTGCTGGGCCGCGAGCGGCTGGACCTCTCGGCCGAGGAGGCGGTCGAAATGATCCGCAACGAGGGATTGATCATCACCAGCCGGGAGGCCCGGATACCCAAGCTGGAGCCCTGAGGCTAGGACTTTCCAGGTGCAGCCGCGGGTTGACCGCGTTATCGTTGGTACACGATGCTCGAGGCGCCCAACCCGCGTCGCCAGTGATCACACCGACCAGATGCAGCTGACCATTCGACAGGCCGCCTCGTATTTCGGAGTCGATGAGGCGACGGTCCGTCAATGGATCGGGGCGCGAGGCCTTCCGGTTCACCGCCTCAACGAGCGACAGCACCTCAACGCCATCGAGGTATGGGAGTGGGCCGTCGAGCAGGGTATTCCGGTTTCCCGGACCCTGCTGGACCAGGCCCGGCGCACTCCGGAGCGGGTGCCCCCGCTGTCGCAGCTGCTCGAGACCGGCCGGATCCATCGCGACGTAGAGGGCGACAGCAAGAACGCGGTGCTCGCGAGCCTGGTCGAGCGACTGCCGCTGCCGGCCGAAGTGGATCGCGAACATCTGCTGGCCGTACTCGAGTCCCGGGAAGCCATGGGTTCCACCGGCATCGGGAACGGGATCGCGATCCCCCATGTGCGCAACCCGATTCTGCTGCATGTCAGCCAGCCGATGGTCGCGCTGTTCCTGCTGCGGCGTCCGGTGGATTTCGATTCGATCGATGGCCAGCCGGTTCACGCCATCTTCCTGGTGATCAGTCCCAGCGTCCCCTCCCATCTTCGGATTCTGGCGGAGCTGGGGTTCGCCTTGCGGGATCCAGCGCTGCGGGAGCTGCTGCAGGCTCGCGCCCCCGATGACCGCCTCATGGACCGGATCCGGGAGCTGGGCGAAGCGACCACCGGCCAGTTTCCCGCCCGCCAGCCTCCCACATGACGCCGCTGGGCGCCGGCCTCGGGGTCATCCTGGTCGCCGGTGTCGGCGCCCTGGTCTTGCAGGGCCGGGCCCGGCTGGCTGATGCCGTGTTTCGGTGGGGCGTCGTCCTGGGCTCGGTCACCGCGATCTGGCCCGCGGCGGCGCTGCTGGTGCGGGCCGGCGGATCTCCACCGGGGCCGGGTGGGGGCTGGTACGGATTGGACCCGCTGTCGGCCTGGTTTCTGCTCATCGTCCTCGGCGTGGGAGCGGCGGCTGCTCTCTACGGGATTCCCTACCTCGCCCACGACCGGGGCCGGCGCCGAGTCGGCATCGCTCACCTGCTGTTGGCCATTCTCCTGGTGGCGCTCTCCGGGGTCGTGACCGCCCGGACCATCATAGCCTTTCTCACCGCCTGGGAAGTGATGGCGGTTTCGGCCTGGCTGCTGGTGATCTTCGAAAGCGAAAAGGCGGAGGTCCGCCGGGCCGGGTTTATCTACCTGGTGCTCACTCACACCAGCACCATCGCCCTGTTCGGGATGTTCGCGGCGTGGACCGGCGGCGCGGCCGGATCGAGCTTCGCGGACCTGGCGGCGTTGGCCGCCGATTCCCCGTCCACTCCACTCATCCTGCTGCTGGCATTGATCGGATTCGGGATCAAAGCCGGCATGGTCCCAGTGCACTTCTGGTTGCCGGGCGCCCATTCGGCCGCGCCGTCGCACATCTCCGCCTTGCTCTCCGGGGTGATGCTCAAGGCCGGCATTTACGGGCTGCTTCGGGTTCTGGTGTTGTTGGGGCCGGCCCCGGCGTGGTGGGGCTGGACGGTGCTCCTCCTGGGTCTCGCCTCGGCGGTCCTGGGCGTGGTCTGGGCTCTGGCCCAGCACGATCTCAAGCGGCTGCTGGCGTATCACAGCGTGGAGAACATCGGCATCATCCTGATGGGCATAGGCCTCGGCTCGCTCGGGGCCACCTACCAGCACCCCGGGCTGGCGCTGCTGGGATTCACCGGCGCGCTCTTGCACAGCCTCAACCACGCCCTTTTCAAGAGCCTGTTATTTCTCGGTGCCGGGGTGGTGGGACGAGTCACGGGTACCCTGGAGATCGACCGGTTAGGCGGCCTGTCACGGGCGATTCCCCGTACGGCTACCGCCTTTCTCATCGGCTCGTTGGCGATCGTGGGGCTTCCACCGCTCAACGGTTTCGTGAGCGAGTGGCTGGTGTTTCGCGGCTTGCTGGAAGCCGGTTCGATACCGGAATTGCGGGCGGCCAGTGCGGTGACCGCCGGACTGGCTCTCACCGGAGCGCTGGCGCTGGCCTGCTTCACCAAGCTGCACGGCACCGTGTTCCTCGGAACCGCGCGCGATCCCGCCGTCCTGGCGCGGCCGGGCGCCGACGCCGGACTGCTGGCACCGCAGTTCTTCCTCGCCGCCGTCTGCATCACCATCGGAATGCTGCCGGCCCTGGTGATGCCCGCGGCAGCGCGGGCGGCCGCGGTGGTATCGGGTGGCAATTGGCTCCGCGACGACTTCGGCGAGGCGACGGTAACGGTGACCGCGATCTCGCTGGTGGCCGTCGCCTTGCTGGTACTCACCGCGACGATCTGGGTGGTGCGCCGGCGCGGGTCCCGCTCCTCGGTCCGTGTCTTGGAGACCTGGACCTGCGGGTACCCCCGGGTGACGAGCCGGATGCAATACCCCGCCTCGGGTTTCGCCGCGAGCCTGCTGGCCGCCTTCGGACCCCTGTCCGGCAGCCGGATCGAAACCGGTGCGGGCACCTTTCACGTCCGGGTGGCCGATCCCATCCTCGACCGGGTGGGACGCCCGGTGTGGGACCGGGTGCAGCAAACGGCCTCATCCCTGCGGGTGCTGCAGACCGGCCGGCTCCGTTGGTACCTGCTCTACCTGATTTTCTCGCTGCTGGCTCTGCTGGTCTACCTCTGGGCCGTCACCCGATGAGCCCCTTCCCCTGGCTGACCTTGCTGGTGGTGATCGGGATGGCGCCGGCGCTGCCCGGGATCGCCAACCGGATCAAGTCAGGCCTCACCGGACGCCGCGGGGCGCCGATCCTGCAACTCTATCGCGACCTGGCCAAACTGTGGCGGAAGGACGTGGTGTACAGCCGGACGACGACGCTGATCTTCCGGCTGGCGCCGGTGGTTCTCGCCGCGACCACGCTCCTGGCCGCCGGGCTGTTGCCGCTCGACGGCCGGAACGCGCTGATCGCCTTCCCCGGCGACCTGGTGGCCTTCGCCGGCCTGTTGGGGCTGGGCCGCTTTCTGCTGGTGCTGGCCGCCCTGGATACCGGGTCGAGCTTCGAGGGGATGGGCGCCAGCCGCGAGGTGACCATCGCGAGTTTCGCGGAGCCGGCCCTGTTTCTCTGTTTCACCGTGCTGGTGCTGTCGACCGGCGATCTCCGGTTGATGGGCATGCTGGGCCAGCCGCTGGCGGCGGCGTGGAGGGCGGCGGCGCCATCGCTGGTGCTGGCCGCGGCCAGCCTGTTCATCATCACGCTGGCGGAGACCTGCCGGGTGCCGGTCGATGACCCGCTGACCCACCTGGAGCTCACCATGATCCACGAGGTCATGGTCCTCGACCACAGCGGGCCGGACCTGGCCCTCATCCTCTACGCCGGGTCGCTCAAGATGGCGCTGTTCGGGAGCCTGATCGTGGCGGTGCTGGTGCCGCGGGGGAATCTGCCGCAGCCGCTGGCGCTGGTCACGCTGGTCGCGGGTCTGGTGCTGATTGCGGTCGCGGTCGGCGTGGTCGAGTCGGTCATGGCCCGCCTGCGCATGAACCGGGTGCCCCAGCTGCTGGTCGCCGCCGGGGCGCTCGCGGGTTTCGCCTTGATCCTCCTGTTGAGCTGAGCCCATGGGACAACCGGTCCACGAACTGCTGTTGCTCCTGGTGGTGCTGACCAACTTCTGGGCGCTGGGCACCAGCCGGCTCAGCGCGACGATCCGGGCCGTGGCGCTGCAGGGCGTCCTCCTCGCGGGGTTGCCGCTGGCGCTCTATCCCGGGTTTTCGGCTCACCAGATCGGTCTCGCTGCGGGGACCCTGTTGGTCAAGGCCGTCATCCTTCCCGCGTTCCTGCTGCGCGCCATCCGCGAGGCCGCGGTGCGGCGGGAGATGGAGCCGCTGATCGGGTTCACCGCCTCGATGCTGCTGGGGGCCGGCGCGCTCGCTATCGCCTTCAGCATCGGCCCCCGGCTGCCGCTCCCCGAGGTGGAAAGCGAGATGCTGGTGCCGGTGGCTCTCGCCACCGTCGTCATCGGACTGCTGGTCCTGACCACCCGGCGCAAGGCCGTGAGCCAGGTGGTGGGCTACCTGATTCTCGAGAACGGGATCTACGTGTTCGGCCTGAGCCAGGTCGAGCGGGTGCCGTTTCTGGTCGAGGCCGGGGTGCTGCTGGACATCTTCGTGGGCGTGTTCATCATGGGCATCGTGGTCTTCCACATCAACCGCGAGTTCGACTCGCTCGACTCGGCCCGCCTGACGGAGCTGCGCGAGTGATCCCGCTGCTGGCGCTGGTGCTGTTGCCGGCCCTCCTCGCCCTGGTGGCGTACCTCAGCCGGACCGCCTCGGTCCGGCGCGCGTTGCTGCTGCTGGGCGCGGGAGGCCACACCGCGGGCGTGGCCCTGCTGTGGTTCGGGCGCAACCAGGAGGCGGTTGTCCCCGGATCCTGGCTCCAGCTCGATGCCATGGGTCTGATGGTATTGACCGTGGTGAGCCTGCTCTTCCTGGCCTGCGCCATCTACGCGGGTGCCTTTCTCAGGCTCGACCATCCCCGCGGCGGACGGGTCTTCATCAGCTGCCTGCTGGGGTTCCTGGCCGCGGCCACGCTGGTGTCGCTGGCCCATCATCTGGCGCTCTTCTGGATCGGCATGGAGGCGACCACGCTCGCGATGGCGCCGCTGATCTTCCACCGCCGGGACCGGCGTTCCCTGGAAGCGGTGTGGAAATACCTGGTGCTCTCCTCGGTGGGGATCGGCCTGGCCTTGTTCGGGACGTTCTTCCTGGCCGCGGCCCAGATCGAGGGCCGGCCGCTGCTGCTGGAGGATCTGGTGCGGCACGCGGCAACGCTC
>DASWKS010000170.1:0-2674 GCA_036396495.1 Gemmatimonadales bacterium | reverse complement strand
CGTAGGACCCGCTAGAGGCAGCAATTGCTTGGGATTCCGGGGCGAGCTGAGCGGCCAGAACCGGGTGCCCGATCCGCCCGCGAGGATAACGACCCAGTCCATAGGCCGGCGCTACAGCGCGTCGGCCACCGCGGGCCGGTGCCGCCTGACCAGATACAGCAGCTCACCGAGATCGACATCGGGCCGCGCGATCACCACCAGCGCGGCGCCACCGTCCACCATGCCCAGGATGGCCGGCCCGCCGGCGAACTCGAGGATCGCGGTGCTGGGATCGCCCAATCGGCTGGCGGATCCCAGCTCGGTGACCTGGCGGATGACGGTCGCGGCCAGCGCCGCCAGGGCGTCGCCATCGGTGCCGGGCGGAAGCAGGTGGTCAATCAGCAGACCTTCGCCGGAAACGATGGCGGCGCCGGTGACTTCAGGTCGGTTGGTGAGCCCGTCGAGGAGGGAGCGCAGCACGGCCCAAACACTAAGACCGCCGAACGGCGGAAGTCAAGAAAAATCCGTGGGTTGACCGTCCTTCCCTGGTCTCTTAATCTTCCGCCGATGCGCCCAGTGGGACTCACCGCGGTCACCGCCGCCGTTCTCGCCGCCTGCAGCGACGCTAACAACCTGCCCGACCCGGTGTTTACCAACGTCGAGGACACGGTGACGGTGTTCGCCATTTCCGGAACCGAAGTCTTCCAGCCCAGCGGCTATGCCATGACCGAACGGCGAGCGGTCCGGCTGGATCAGAGCAGCTCGGCCGACATCGCCTTCGATATTACCAGCGACGGGCGGCCGGTCTTCCTCCCCGGCGCCATGATCGGACAGCCGGGAACCAGCGGGATCGATCCGGGGCTGCAGACGACGACCCAGGAGTACGACGACATCGCGCTGGCGATCGTGAACGGCTACCGAACGCTGGACACGGTGGCGGTGGATTCGGGCCAGGTGTATTTCCTGCGCAGCCGGATCCCCGGCAGCTGCTTCCTGGGCGTGCCCACCTACGGCAAGGTGGAGATTCTCGGCCTCGATCCCGCGGCCCGCACCGTGGTCTTCAAGGTGCTGGCCAATCTGAATTGCGGTTACAAGAGTCTTCTGCCCGGCACGCCCAGCCAGTAACAATCCATGATCGACATCAAGCGCCTCCGCCAGGATCCGGAGGCGGTGCGCGCTGCGCTCCGCCGCCGGCTCGATCCGGCTCTCGAGGCGATGATCGACGGGCTGCTCGATCTGGACCGGCGCCGGCGCGAGTCGCTGGTGCAGGTGGAGACGCTCAAGGCGGCCCGCAATACTGCCTCGGAAGAGGTGGCGCGCCGCAAGCGGTCGGGCGAGTCGGCCGATGACCTGATGGCCGAGCTCAAGCGGTCGGGTGATCAGGTCAAGCAGCTGGAGGCCCGGGTGCGGGCCATCGACGCGGAGCTGGAGGGCCTGCTGCTGCGGGTGCCGAACCTCCCCCACGCCGATCTGCCTGACGGCGATGGCTCGGCCAATCCGGTCCTGCGCTCCTGGGGCGAGCCCCGCCGCTTCGAGTTCCAGCCCAGGCCCCATTGGGAACTGGGCGAAACGCTCGGCTTGTTCGATCTGGGGCGGGGAACCAAGCTGGCCGGGTCGGGCTTCCTGCTGTTCACCGGGGCCGGCGCGCGCCTGGTGCGAGCGTTGATCAACTTCATGCTCGACCTCCACACCCGCGAGCACGGCTACACCGAGGTATGCCCTCCTTTCGTGGTGAACACGGCCACGATGACCGGCACCGGCCAGCTCCCCAAGTTCGCCGATGATCTCTACAGCGTGCCGGGCGACGGGCTCTGGCTCATTCCCACCGCCGAGGTCCCGCTCACCAACATTCACCGCGACGAGATTCTCGAGCGCGATCGGCTCCCGGCGGCCTTTGTGGCCTACACGCCCTGTTTCCGGCGGGAAGCGGGCGCAGCCGGGAAGGACACCCGCGGGCTCCTCCGGATGCATCAGTTCGACAAAGTGGAACTGGTCAGGCTGGTGTCGCCCGAGACGTCCGAAGCGGAGCACGCGCTGCTGACCCAGCAGGCCGAAACCGTGCTGCAGCGGCTGGGCCTGCCGTATCGGGTGGTCGTCCTGGCAGCCGGGGATGTCGGGTTTGCCGCCGCCCGGACCTACGACCTGGAGGTGTGGGCCTCCGGTGTCGGTGCCTGGCTCGAAGCGTCGAGCTCGAGCACATTCACCGACTATCAGGCCCGCCGTCTCAACCTGCGATATCGCCCGGGTGCCGGGGCCAAGCCGGAGTTGGTCCATACCCTGAATGCCTCGGGGGTGGCCCTCCCGCGGACCATCGCGGCGCTCCTCGAGCACTATCAGGAGGCGGACGGCTCCGTCCGGATTCCTGACGCCCTGGTGCCCTACCTCGGCGCCAATCGTCTGCCGGCTCCGTGACCGCGGGATCCATCGCCCGCGACTGGCTCTCCAGTCTGAACCCCGCCCAGCGGGAAGCGGCGGAGCACGTTCACGGACCGATCCTGGTCCTGGCCGGGGCCGGATCGGGAAAGACCCGGGTCCTCACGGTCCGACTCGCCAAGCTGATCGAGGAGCATGGCGTGCCGACCGAGCGGATCTTCGCGGTCACCTTCACCAACCGCGCCGCCGCCGAGATGAAGGAACGGGTCGGTGCCATGCTGGGTCGCGATCCGCACGGGCTCTGGATCGGGACCTTCCATTC
>DASWKS010000169.1:0-3740 GCA_036396495.1 Gemmatimonadales bacterium | reverse complement strand
GTTGAGCTCCTCGATCAGACGATCGAGGGTTCGGCGCGCCGCGGCCGGGGTCTGATCGGGAGCGAGTCGAAGCAGCAGGTCGGAGTGGTTGACGGTGCCTTCGGCCACACCCAGCATGACGAGCAGGGCGAGCGCGCGAGGGTCGCGCAGCTCGACCGGCCCGGCCGGACCGTACAGTCCGGGCTGGTGGAGCGTGGTGAGTGTGAAGGCGGGGGCTTCGATCACGAGAGTGACCTCCGCCCCAATGTTATCGCTGGCGGCCTCGCGCAGCGAGCCAGCCGGCGGCGTGTCGTTGGCGAGCCCGCCAGGGCGGATCGGCATCGGCCCACATGCGAACCACATATCGGTAATGGGAGGCCGCGATGAATTGGTTAGGGGGTTATCCGCCGATGCCGCCGATGACGCCGATCGTTTCCGGGGTGTTGAATTCCAGCTGAAAAGCTGCCGAGGTCGGGCAACAGCGTCGGTAGGACGCTACAGTCGGGGCAGCGTCACTCCCCGCTGCGACTGGTACTTGCCGGCCTTGTCCTTGTAGCTGGTCTCGCAGATGTCATCGGCGTCGGCCTCGAAGAAGAGCACCTGGCAGATGCCTTCGTTGGCGTAGATCCGGGCCGGCAGGGGAGTCGTGTTACTGATCTCGAGCGTCACGTGGCCTTCCCACTCGGGTTCGAAGGGCGTGACGTTGGTGATGATCCCGCAGCGGGCATAGGTGCTCTTGCCGACGCAGATGGTCAGCACGTTGCGCGGGATCCGGAAGTACTCGACGCTCCGGGCCAGGGCAAAGCTGTTGGGCGGGACGATGCAGACCTCGCCTTCGTACTCGACGAAGCTCTTGGCATCGAAGTCCTTGGGGTCCACCACGGCGGAGAGCACGTTGGTGAAAATCTTGAACTCGGGCGCCACCCGCATGTCGTAGCCGTAGGAGGAGACCCCGTAGGAGATGACCTTGCGGCCGCGGTTGTCCAGCTGGCGGACCTGGTTGTCGATGTAGGGCTCGATCATCGCGTGTTCGAGCGCCATGCGGCGGATCCAGCGATCTGACTTGATGCTCATGAGTGCGCGGTAGGAGTTGGGCAAATATAGCCATGCGACCCAGCCTGAGACCCGCCGGTCGCGGCGGTCCGCTTCAACCTGGAGTCGGTCATGAGGCCTTCGAAGCAAGCCGCGGTCGCGTTGCTGGTGGCGGCGTGGCCCGTCTTCCCTTGTGTCAGGACCGGCCCTGCGGCCGGCCCACGACCCGCGTCACCCCTCGCCGCGCCCCGGCCGGCGTGTGAGGGGTGACCGAATCGTCGCCATAACTGCAATTGCCATCGCGGTTTGCCCCCCATGTTCGCGGGTTGAACGAGCCCCCCTCGCGGTTTATCCTTATGCACCTGTAGTTGTCGGATGTCGGTTTACCCTTTCCCCTAGTCTCTCGATGCTCCGACCGTACATCCCGATCGTGATTCTGACCCTGTTCGTGGTGGCGAACGCGGTCCTGCTGGTCGGGCTGTCGCATTTCCTGTCCAATACCAGGCGCACGGCCCCGAAGGACACGCCTTACGAATCGGGCATGCCCGTCCTCGGTACCGGGCACGAGCGCTTTTCCTTCAAGTTCTACCTGGTGGCCATGCTGTTCATCATCTTCGACATCGAGACCGTTTTCATGATTCCCTGGGCGGCGGGGTTTCGGCAGCTCAAGGGCATCACTGGTCTGCTGGTGGTCGAGATGTTCCTGTTCGTGGTCATCCTCGCGGTCGGCTACGTGTACGTGTGGAAGCGAGGCGCCCTGGAATGGGATTGATCAAACGGACCCGGACGCCCGTGGAGGCGGAGGTGGCTGCCGCGGAGGTGGCCGCGGTGTCGCCCAACTTCATCACCACCAGGCTGGACGCGGTCGCCAACTGGGCCCGGACCGGTTCGCTCTGGCCCATGCCGTTCGGCACCGCCTGCTGCGCCATCGAGTTCATGGCGACCGCCGCCGGTCGGTACGATCTGGCCCGGTTCGGCATGGAGCGAATGGCCTTCTCGCCCCGGCAATCGGATGTGCTGATCTGCGCCGGCCGGCTGCCCTTCAAGCTGGCTCCAGTCATCCGGCGGATCTGGGACCAGATGACCCAGCCCAAGTGGTCCATCTCGATGGGTGCCTGCGCGTCGACCGGCGGCGTGTTCGACAATTACGCGATGGTGCAGGGCATCGACACCATCATCCCGGTCGACGTTTACGTCCCGGGATGTCCGCCCCGGCCCGAAGGCCTGATCTACGGGATCATGCTGCTCCAGAAAAAGATCCGGGGCGAGAGCATCAGCGATCCTTCGCTCCGGGTTGAGCAGTTGGTCGGTCCGGACGGTCTGTTCCTGCCGGCCGACCGCATCGACGAGATCTCCGAGCCGTTCGGCAACTCGGTCCACCAGACCCGCTCGGCATGACCGGTGAGCAGGCGACGGTGGCCGCGCTGGCCGAGCGCTTCGGACCGGACCTGCTTCGGGTCACGGAGTCCTGCGGCGATACCATCGTGTCGGTGCGCCGGGAGCGGGCCCGGGTCATCCTGGCCTGGCTCAAGGATGATCCCGGCCAAGGCTTCGACTATCTCACCGATGTGACCGCGGTGGACTACCGCGATCCCGAGCTGCCCCTCGAGGTGGTCTACCAGCTCCGCTCACTGGCGCGCAAGGTCGACCTCCGGGTGAAGATCCCCCTCGACAAGAAGCAGGACCTGGTGGTGGACTCGGTGGTGAATCTCTGGCAGGGGGCCGACTGGCTGGAGCGCGAGGTGTTCGACATGTTCGGCGTGAAGTTCACCGGGCATCCCGATCTGCGGCGCATTCTCATGTGGGAGACCTATTCCGAGGGCTTCCCGCTGCGGAAGGACTTCCCGCTGCGGGGTCACTTCAGCCGAGCCGAGCAGACCCGGCAGGCGCTGGCCGGCAATCCCGAGGCCCACTATTCGCTGGAAGAGCTTTCGATCGCCGAAGCCTTCGGGGATATCCCGGAAGACATGCGGGAGCGGCTCGACCGGGGCGAGCGGGGCGAGATCCGATGAGCACCCGCACCGTCGAGATGTCGCTCGCGACTCCCGGGCTGGACCCCGAAGGCCGGCCCCGCCGCATCCCGCTGGGGGTGCCGGAGCCGTCCCGACTGGACCGGCCCGAGTCGGGCGAAGACCACATGCTCATCAACCTGGGCCCGCAGCATCCCGCCACCCACGGCGTGCTCCGGCTGGTGATCGAGCTGGAAGGGGAAGTGGTCCGGCGGGTGGTGCCCCACCTGGGGTATCTGCACTCGGGCTTCGAGAAGCTGGGCGAGTACCGGCATTACCACCAGATCATTCCGCTCACCGACCGGACCGATTACCTGTCGCCCATGGCCAACAACGTGGGCCTGGCGCTGGCGGCCGAGAAACTGATGGGGATCCGGATCACCGAGCGCTGCCAGGTGCTCCGGGTGATCGCCTGCGAACTGTCGCGGATCATCTCCCACCTGGTATGGCTCGGCACGACCGGGATCGATCTGGGCGCCTTCACGCCGTTCCTCTGGTCGTTCCAGGAGCGGGAGCGGATCTACAACCTGCAGGAGATGTGGACCGGCGCGCGGCTCACCACCAGCCTGACACGGGTGGGCGGCCTCATGGCGGACATCCCCGATGGGTTCGAGGCCGGTCTCCGGGAGTTCACCCGCACCTTTCCGGACACGCTGCGCGAGGTGGACACGATGTTCACCCGCAACGCCATCTGGATCGGGCGTACCCAGGGCGTGGGCG
>DASWKS010000168.1:0-3358 GCA_036396495.1 Gemmatimonadales bacterium | reverse complement strand
CGGGCTTCCCGGTCGAGGTCTATAACGTGTTGGGTGCCGGGGACGCCTTTGCCAGCGGTCTGATCTACGGGACCTCAAAGGGGTGGGACTGGTACAAGTCGGCCCGGATGGGCAACGCCTGCGGGGCCATCATCGTCACTCGCCATGGGTGCGCCAATTTCATGCCCTATGAGCACGAGGCGCTCGAGTTCGTGGAACAGCACGGAGGGTTCTAACGGATGGCTACCATTCGGCTAACCATGGCCCAGGCCGTAATCCGATTCCTGAAGAACCAGTTCGTCGAGCGGGACGGCCGGCAGCAGCCGTTCTTCGCAGGTTGCTGGGGAATCTTTGGCCATGGCAACGTGGCCGGCATCGGCCAGGCGCTGCAGGAGAACCCGGATTTTCGCTACTACCAGGCTCGCAACGAGCAGGCGATGGTGCACGTCGCGGCCGGCTTCGCCAAGATGAGCGATCGGCTGCGCAGCTTCGCCTGTACCAGCTCGATCGGCCCCGGGGCCACCAACATGCTCACCGCCGCCGCCGGGGCCACAATCAACCGTCTGCCGGTGCTGCTGCTGCCTGGCGACATCTTCGCCCGGCGCAATGTGGCGCCGGTCCTGCAGCAGCTCGAACAACCGTATACCCAAGACATCTCGGTCAACGACTGCTTCCGGCCGATCTCCCGCTACTGGGATCGGATCCACCGCCCCGATCAGATCCTTACCGCTCTCCCGGAGGCGATGCGGGTACTGACCTCCCCGGCCGAGACCGGCGCAGTCACGTTGTCGCTACCACAAGATGTGCAGATCGAGGCCTATGACTACCCGCTCGAGCTGTTTGAAAAGCGGGTCTGGCAGGTCCCCCGACCGCGTCCGGACGCAGTTCTGCTGGCGCAGGCCGCGGCCTGGATCCGAGCGAGCCGGGCCCCACTGATCATCGCCGGCGGCGGGGTAATCTACAGCCAGGCCACCCAGGCCCTGGAGGGCATGGCCGGGCGGACGGGGATCCCGGTCGCCGAGACTCAGGCGGGCAAGGGCGCCCTTCCTTACAACCACCCGATGTCGCTGGGAGCGATGGGTGTGACCGGAACCCCGGGCGCCAACCGGTTGGCCCGGGAGGCCGACCTGGTGATCGGAGTCGGCACCCGCTACAGCGATTTCACCACCGCGTCGAAGACCGCCTTCCAGAACCCGGCGGTCCGCTTCATCAATCTCAACATCGCCGAGTTCGATGCCCATAAGCACTCCGCCCTCCCGTTGGTAGCCGATGCCCGGGCCGGCCTTGAGGAGCTGGCGGTCGCCCTGGGGCCCTACCAGGTACCGGACGAGCACCGGGCCCGAGCTTCGGAGTTCAATCGTGAATGGGACCGGGAGGTCGCCCGGCTGTATGGGCTGGAACACGGGCCGCCGATCAGCCAGAGCGAGGTGATCGGGGCGGTCAACCGGGCGGCCGGACCGCGGGATGTGGTGGTCTGTGCGGCGGGGAGCCTGCCCGGCGAACTGCACAAGTTGTGGCGCAGCCGCGATCCGAAAAGCTATCATCTCGAATACGGCTACTCGTGTATGGGATACGAGATTGCCGGTGGCCTGGGTGTGAAGATGGCCGCGCCTGATCGGGAGGTCTACGTGCTGGTCGGCGACGGGAGCTACCTGATGATGAACTCGGAGATCGTCACTTCCGTGCAAGAAGGCTACAAGCTAACCATCGTCCTGGTGGACAACCACGGCTTCTCGAGCATCGGCGGGCTCTCTCAATCGGTCGGCAGCGGCGGATTTGGGACTCAATACCGTTACCGCAACCCGCAGACCGGCCAGTTGGACGGTGAGAGGCTGCCGATCGATTTCGCGGCCAGTGCCCGCAGCTTGGGAGCCCACGCGATCCAGGCCCACGACCTGCCATCACTGCAGGCAGCCCTCGAGCAGGCTAAGGCCCACGACCGGACGACGGTGGTGGTGATCGAGACCGATCCGGAACAGAGGGTGCCGGGATATGAATCCTGGTGGGACGTTCCGGTCGCTGAGGTCGCCGAAATGGAAAGCGTCCGGGCCGCCCGGGAGGCTTATGTGCGCGCTCTCGGTCGGGAACGACCCCTGTCCGCGGGCCGTGCCGGGTGACCGGGCCGGCCGGCGAGCATGACCCTTCGGGTCGGGCTGATCGGGGTCGGACGGATGGGAAACGTGCTGGCGCGCCACCTGGTCAATAGCGTACCGGAGGCGAGCCTGATCGCAATCGCAGACCTCGACCGGGCGAGGGCGGAAGCCCTGGCTGAGCGATACGGCGCCGAAGCCGCCTACTCCGATCCAGAGCAGTTGTTGGCCCGTCCGGACCTGGAGGCGGTCCTGATCGTCACTCCCACCGATACCCATCCAGAGCTGGTGGAGGCCGCCGCCCGGGCCGGCAAGCATGTCCTGGTCGAAAAGCCGCTGGCCCTCACCCTGGAGGGCTGCGACCGGGCGATCGCGGCCGCGGCGGCCGCCGGGGTGAAGCTTCAGGTAGGCTTCATGCGCCGTTTCGACCGGGCTTACCGAGAAGCCAAGAGTAAGATTGAGCAGGGGGAGATCGGGCGCCCGACGTTATTTAAGTCGATCAACCGAGATCCGGTGCGCACCTCTCTGGAGTTCGCCCGCCGCGATTCGAGCGGCGGCCTGATCATGGACCTGGGGATCCACGACTTCGACCTGGCGGGCTGGATGATGGGGAGGGAGGTCGTGCGGGTGTCGAGCGAGGGGGCCCGCCTGGCTTATCCAGAGCTGAGCGAAGCCGGGGACATCGATAATGCGGTGATCAACCTGCGCTTCCAGGACGGGGCAGTCGGAAACGTCGATCTGAGCCGCAACGCGGTATATGGTTTCGATTCGCGGACCGAGGTGCTGGGGACCAAAGGCGCGGTGGTGGTCGGCAGGCAGCGCGAGTCGGACCTGATGCTGTTCGCTCCCCAAGGGTCGGCCCCGCCGACGAGTGCGGGGCGTTTCGACTCGGCGTATGTTGAAGAGATCCGGCACTTCGTCGATTGCGTTGCCCACGACCGCAGCCCGGTGATGACCGGGGAGGAGGCCCGCCTGGCAAGCGCCATCGCGATCGCGGCTACCCTCTCGCTCGATCAGGGGCGCCCGGTCGAGCTCAGCGAGCTGGCGGCTGCCGAACCCGGTTAGGCGCGGGAGCCGCGCCGGGAACCCAGCCGGCCCGGCCGCCGGCGGCCGGTGGATGGCCGGGAGGAGTGAGTGAGGATGGAAGCGGCCCGGAATTACATCGGCGGTAGCTGGCGACAGCCGGCCGCCTCCGAGACGTTGAATGTGCTCAACCCGGCGACCGGCGAGGTGCTGGCCAGGGTTGGCCTCTCCACCGCGGAGGAGGTCGACCGGGCGGTGCAGGCCGC
>DASWKS010000167.1:0-9868 GCA_036396495.1 Gemmatimonadales bacterium | reverse complement strand
CCTGCCAGGGATCGACAGCCGCGCCCGCGGCCAGATCGGGCACCAGCCCCCGGAATTCACCCAAGTGGGGAGTGAGCACCACCGGCCTCCCCCGCACCGCCTCGGTCAAGGCGCCTGCGTTCCCCGCGAAGGCGGACAAGGCATCGGCATCGACCACCGCGGTTTTCGACAGCGCGAGCACCTCCCCCACCAGCCGGTGGCGCTCGGGATGGAGTCCCAGGCCCGGGCCCACGATCACCGCGTCGGCTCGCTCCAGCACCGCTCGGGCCGCCGGGCTCAGAGGGGCGTCAAAGGCCTGTACCGCAGTCTGCAGATCCGGCTCCGCGGTGGCGAAGATGTCGACCGAGCTTTGGGGCGACACCAGGTGAACCAGACCGGCCCCCGACGCGAACGCCGCCCGCGCGGCCAGCCGCCCTGCCCCGGTGAGACCGGCGCTCCCGCCCACTACGACGACTCGCCCGCGGTCGCCCTTGTGCATGTCGGCCCGAAACCGCGGCAGGGCGGCTGTCGCATCGTGATCGGTGTAGAGGACGGGCCAGGAAGGATCTGGGGGCGGAAAACCGATATCGACCACCACCACATCGCCGACGTCATCCCGCGCCAGGAGATGACCACGGCGATACCCGCCGAAGGTAACAGTCAGGTGCGCCTGGAGCCCGCCATGCTGTACCCCGTCGGACAGATCGAGCCCGGTGGGTCCGTCGACCGCCATCAGCGGGAGGGTCAGATCGGCCAGACGCTCCATCAGCCCCAGCGCCGCGCCGCGCGGCGCCCCCGAGGCGCCGGTGCCGAGGATGGCATCGACCAGTACGCCGGCCGCGGGCCAGGGCCCATCGACCGAGACCTCGCGGACACCCTCCGACCGGGCCCGCTCGGCCACACCGGCCGCGAGGGTTCCTCCCGCCGCCGGCAGGGCCGCGACCCAGACCGGGGCGCCGAGCCGGTGCAGGGTCCGGGCAATGACCCAACCATCGCCACCGTTGTTGCCCGGTCCCGCCGCCACCAGGACGCCTTGTCGCACCCCGGCGGCGAATCGTTCGGCCAGGAGCGACGCCGCGGCCCGGCCGGCGGTCTCCATCAAGGTGGCAGGGGAAATACCGGCGGACTCGGCGCAACGATCCCAGTCTGCGGCCTGTTGAGGGGTGAGGACTGGAATGGGAAGCATGTGAGGCCATTGACGATTGACGGTTGACGATTGACGACTGCCGCTCGCGCATCTGCCGAGCAATCGTCAATCGTCAATCGTCAATCGTCAAGGTCATTTGTGTGACTGCCCTATCACCCGCCCGAAACTGATTTCCCCGTTGTCGATCCGGAGATTGAAACCGCATTCGGGGTTGGTGCAGACCCATGCCTTGTAGGTGATCGGCGCGCCGTCGCGGCCGTAGTCGGAGAGAGGAATCAGGCGACCCTTGTCGCACTTGAGGCATCCCGGCCAGTCACGCCCATCGATCACGTCACCTCCCTGCGGCTGGCGCCGCCCCCCGGCCCGGGTACTCCCTCCCAGACGTAACTCCAGTCGTCGAACGCGGAGCGGAACTCGAAAACGCGATCGAAGTCTTCCAGCCGGTCTTCCGGCCGGGTGATGAGCAACCCCACATCCACCAGGGTGTAGACGATCCGCCCCACGTCCAGCGTCTCCACCACACCCCAGTGTTCCAACACCGCCCAGGCCAGCAGTCCGAACTGCTCCCGGGCATAATCCCGGACCGCACCGGCCAGTTCCTGCCCCGACACGTGTCGCCGCATCGGCAGCCGGGTCTGGAGATACTCGATGCTCGCCAGCACGAAGAGATAGGCCTGCTCCGCGTAGCGGGTCTCGCGCGCGTGGATCCGCTCCAGCAGCTCTTCCGCCAGCCGTACCTGGTTCATTCCGCGGTTCCTGCACCCACGGTCGGTTCCTCCGCGTACAGTGGGAATCCGCCGGCCAGCACCTCGACTTCGCCCCGGATGCGTTCCAGCAGCGCGTCGTCCGGCCGGGTCAACGCCCGATTGATCAGCTCGGCGATTTGGTCCATTTCGGCCTCGGCCATCCCCCGGGTGGTCAGGGCCGGGGTGCCTAACCGGACGCCGCTGGTCACGAAGGGCGACTGGGGATCGTCGGGGACGGTGTTCTTGTTGACGGTAATCCCCGCCCGGCCCAGGATCGCTTCGGCTTCTTTCCCGGTAAGGCCCTTGGGCCGCAAATCCACGGTCAGCAGATGACAATCAGTCCCGCCGGACACGATCGCAAACCCGCGAGCCATGAGCCCGTTCGCCAGCGTCCGGGCGTTGGCGACGGTTTGACGGGCGTAGGTCCTGAAATCGTCGGTCAGCGCTTCGTGGAAGGCGACCGCCTTCGCCGCGATCACATGCTCCAACGGCCCGCCCTGATGGCCTGGGAAGACCGACTTGTCCACCGGTTTGGCCAGGGACTCAATGGAGAGAATGATGCCTCCGCGCGGTCCCCGCAATGTCTTGTGGGTGGTGCTCGTCACCAGCTGGGCATGGGGAACCGGCGACGGATAGACCCCGCCGGCCACCAACCCCGCAAAGTGCGCCATATCCACCAGCAGCAGCGCCCCCACCTCGTCGGCGATCGAGCGAAAGGCGGCGAAGTCGATGATCCGGGCGTAGGCGCTCCCGCCGGCCACGATCAGGCCGGGTCGCTCCGCCTTGGCGATCTCCCGGACCCGGTTGTAATCGATCCGCCCCGTGGCCGGATCCACGCCATAGTGGGTGGCGCGCCAGATGATGCCGCTGTGGTTGGCCGGGGACCCGTGGGAAAGGTGCCCGCCGTGCGGCAGCGCCATCGCCAGCAGGGTTCCGCCGGGCGGAAGCACCGCCATGAAGGCGGCGAAATTGGCCTGGGCCCCGGCGTGCGGCTGGACGTTGGCGTGTTCCGCCCCGAACAGCCGTTTGGCCCGCTCGATGGCCAACCGCTCGACCAGGTCCACCACCTCACAGCCGCCGTAATAGCGCCGGCCCGGGTACCCCTCCGCGTACTTGTTGTTGAGCGCCGTGGCCATGGCCTCGAGTACCGCCCGCGAGGCGAAGTTCTCGCTCGCGATCAGCTCGAGCCCATTGCGTTGGCGCTCCACCTCGCGATCGGCGAGGGCCGCGATCTCAGGATCGACGGCACGGAGCGGCGCCCCGTGGTCCAAATTCATGCACTCTCCGGTTCGATTTTCTCTACTCGGCGACCGTGCCGCCCGCCCTCGAAGGGGGTCTCCAGCCAGGTCCGCAGGATGACGACCGCCTCGTCATCACTCACGAAACGGGCAGGGAGAACCAGGACGTTGGCGTCGTTATGCTCGCGAGCCAGCCGGGCAATTTCGGGGGTCCAGGCCACGGCCGCACGGACCCCGTGGTGCCGGTTGGCGGCGTAGGACATGCCCAGCCCGGTACCGCACAGCAGGACGCCGCGTTTCGCGTCCCCCCGCTCGACCCGCGTCGCCACCGGGTGGGCAAAGTCCGGGTAGTCGACCGAGGATGCTGAATCCGTGCCAACGTCCTCCACGGCATACCCCATCCGGCGAAGCTCCTCCTTGAGCCGCTCCTTGAGCTGGAAGCCGGCGTGGTCGGAGCCGATGGGGATGTTTTCGGGCATCTGCCACCTAATCTAAGTCACCTGACATTAGCCACTAGTGACTAACGATCACCCCGGCATCCACATCTTCGACAGCCGCGCCTTATTGCCGAATGATGATTGACGATTGACGATTGCGTTATGACCATCTCGCGGAAGCAATCGTCAATCGTCAATCGCTAATAGGTGTAAAAGCCCCGCCCCGCCTTCCGCCCCAGGTGCCCCGCCGCCACCATTCGACGCAGCAGCGGGCAGGGCCGGTATTTCGGATCGCCCAGGCCCTGGTGCATCACTTCGAGAATCGCGAGGCAGACGTCCAGCCCGATGAAGTCCGCCAGGGTGAGCGGGCCCATGGGATGGTTCATCCCCAGTTTCATGACCGTGTCGATCGCCTCCGGCTGGGCCACCCCTTCCATCACGCAGTACACCGCCTCGTTGATCATCGGCATCAGGATCCGGTTGGCGATGAAGCCGGGATAGTCGTTCACCTCCACCGGCGTCTTGCCTAACGCCGCCGCGGTCTGGAGCACGCTGCGGGTGGTCTCGTCGCTGGTGGCGTGGCCCCGGATCACCTCCACCAACTGCATCACCGGGACCGGATTCATGAAGTGCATCCCGATCACCTTGTCCGGCCGTTGGGTCTTGGCCGCGATCTCGGTGATGCTGATGGAGCTGGTGTTGCTGGCCAGGATCACCTCCGGTCCCACCACCCGATCCAGGGTTTCGAAGATCGAGTACTTGAGGGTCGGGTTCTCGGTGGCCGCCTCGACCACCAGCCCCGCGCCCGCCGCCGACTCCAGGCTGGTGCTGGGCGAAATCCGCCCCAGAATCTCGGCCGGCGCTTCGGCCGCGATGGTGCCCTTCTTCACCTGGCGGTCCAGGTTGCCGCGGATGGTCGCGAGTCCCTGGTCGAGCGCCTCCTGCCGCACGTCGATCAGCGTGACGCTCGTGCCATGCTGCGCGAAGACGTGCGCGATGCCGTTGCCCATGGTGCCCGCGCCGATGACGGCGACGCGATTCATGCGAAGGACTCCTGGTTGGGTTCGATGTACCGCGCGGCCAGAGCTACCGTGACGGCCAGCACCACGGTCGCGAGGATGCCGCCTTCGGGTCCGAAGCTCCCGCCCGAGAGCCAGGCCGGCCCGCCCGGCCGGTAGTCCAGCCACGGCATGGTGAACGGCAGCCCGCTTACCGGGGCCGCCAGCACGGCGTGGGTGAGGTTCCACCCCAGGTGAGCCCCGGTCGCGGTCCAGAGACCGCCGGGGAGATAGAACGCGACGCCGAGGAACACGCCCGCCAGCGCCACGTTCCCGATCGCCAGCGGAGTGACATCGGGGTTCAGCGCGTGCAACAGCCCGAAGAGCGTGGCCGTGACCACCAGGGCCGCCGGGCGGCCGAACGCCGCCGCCAGCAGCACCAGCGGTACGCCCCGGAAGATGACCTCCTCCAGCAGCGCCGCCGGAAACAGAACCAGAATGAGCCCCGGCAGGGTGCCGAGCCAGGCGACAAACGAGCCGCCATCGCGGGACCACCCGGCGCCTGCCAGCGGCACCGCGGCCAGCATAACGATCGCGGCCGGTACCGCGCCGATCGCAAGACCCCGCAGACTATCGCCGGGCCGGCCTCGCCACCGGAGCTCGGTCGGGCCCAGCCGGGCCAGGCGAATCCCGAAGATCCAGGTAGCGAGGGCAAAGACGGGCAGCAGCACGGCCGACTGAACCGCCGCGGCCTCCGTCAGCCCCGGCATTTCGTCCCGCCACAGCAAGGTCCCGATTGCCCCGATGAGACTGTAACCGACGGCGAAGCCGGACACGAGGAAGGCGGTCGAGAGTCCGACCGCCTTCGTCCGCGTCACAGCGCTTCGACCGAGAGGGCGACGGCGTTGCCACCGCCCAGACACAAGGTCGCGAGTCCGGTGCGCTTGCCCCGGTCCCGCATGGCGTAGAGCAGCGTGGTGAGCACCCGGGCGCCGCTGGCCCCGATCGGATGTCCCAGCGCGATAGCGCCGCCGTTGACGTTCACCCGATCCCAGTCCCATTTGAGCGCCCGCCCATCGGCGATCGCCTGCACCGCGAATGCCTCGTTGGCCTCGATCAGCTCGTAATCATTGATGGTGGTGCCCGCCTTGGCCAGCAGGTTCTCCACCGCGATGATCGGCGCAAAGAAGAGGTCCTTGGGCTCGCCCCCGCCGGTGGCGTAGGCCGTCACCTTGGCGAGCGGCGTGAGCCCGTGCGCCTTGGCGAAAGCCAGCGACGTCACCACCAGCGCGCTGGCGCCATCGTTGAGGCCGGGCGCGTTGCCGGCGGTCACGCTGCCGTCCTTCTGAAAAGCCGGCTTGAGCTTGGCGAGTGCCTCAACAGAGGTCTCTTTGCGGGGAGACTCGTCGGTGGTCACGTTGGTGACGCCGCCCTTGGTCGCCACCTCGACCGGGACGATCTCCTGCGAGAACTTACACGACTCGATGGCCGCGACCGCTTTCCGGTGACTGTGATAGGCGAACTCGTCCTGTTCCTGTCGCGTCACCCCGGCCTTTTGCGCGGTGTATTCGGCGTAGCCGCCCATGTGGGTGGTACCGAACGAATCCCACAGCCCGTCGTGGATCATCCCGTCGACGATGGTCTGGTTGCCCGCCTTGATCCCGTTGCGATAGCCGTAGAGGTAATGGGGGGAGGCCGACATGGCCTCCATGCCGCCGGCCACCACGCACTCCGCATCACCCGCCTTGATGGCTTGGGACGCGAGCATCACCGCCTTGAGCCCCGAGCCGCAGACTTTGTTGATGGTGAGCGAGGGAATGATGCCGGGGAGCCCCGCCTGGATCGCGGCCTGCCGCCCCGGCGCCTGCCCCGACCCTCCCTGCAGCACGTGGCCCATGATGACTTCGTCCACCACCCCGGCGTCGATGCCGGCGCGCCGGACGGCCTCCCGGATGGCGATGGCCCCGAGCTGTGGTGCGGCGAAGGAGGAGAGACCGCCCAGGTACTTGCCGATCGGAGTGCGGCAGGCGGAAACGATGACTGGAGTAGTTAAATCAGACACTTTCTGGTCTCTTTGGATGCTGAACTGCGCAAAAAATAACCGAGGAGAGGCGTTGTTCCGAGCACCCGGCCCCACTCAGACCCGCGATCGGACCAGGCCCACGACCAGGCCGGCCACTGCCAGACCGAGGGTGGCGAGCACTTCCTGGCCGGTCAGTGAGGCCAACAGCCCGACCAGGATCACCGCCGCGGTCACCGGCACGACCGGGCCGCCTGGCACCACGAACGGCGCATCGGTTGCGCGCAAACCCAGCCGCCTGATCCGGAGCAGGCCCAGGACGCTGACCAGGTAGATCGCCAGGGTACCGGCGGCCGCGAACACCGCCAGCTGCCGGAAAGTCCCGGTGATCGCCAGTCCGCCGCACAGGAGGACGTACGCCACGATGGCGATGTACGGCGTATGAAATTGAGGATGGACCCGGCCGAAGATCGAGGGAAGCAGCCGGGCATTGCCCAGCGCGAACAGCATCCGGGGACCGTTCAGAACATCCGAGCTGATGAACCCGGTGGTCGAAATGATTGCGGCCCAGAGCAGAAAGGTGCGGCCCACCGGGCCGAACACGATCGCTGCCGCCTCCGCCAGCGGGGCATCGCTGGCCTGAGCCAGCCGGGGGCCCAGCACACCCTGCGCCACCAGCTGCACCCCCAGATACAGGGTTCCGGTGCCTAACACCGCCAGCGCCAGCGCCCGTGGAATGGTACGGCTGGGGCGGCGCACCTCGCCGATGGTAGAGAGCGGTCCTTCCGATCCCATGAAGGCGAAGAAGAGCAGCACCATCCCCTGTCCCAGCGTACCGGCCGAGGGGGCGGTGGGCCATCTCAGATTCTCGGTCTGAATGAAGCCGATCCCCGCGACCACCAGCACCAGCAGGGGAACCAGCTTGATGACGACCAGGGTCGCCGAGGTCCAGGCCCCGGCCGCGACACTCCGGATGTTGGTCAGCGCAAAACTGAGATACACGACCGCCACAAGAGCCGCCGGCACCATCGGCGAGACGCCCGGCAACGCGGCCCGCAGGCTGGCGACCAGCAGGGCCCCGACGGCGGCGTTGGCGCCCGCCAGGTTGGGGAAGGCCATCAGGTAGCCTACCGAAGCGCCCACGGCGGGACCGAAGGCGGCCCGGGACCAGGCGTAGGTCCCGCCGGTCTCCGGCAGGCGGCTCCCGCTCTCCGCGAAACAGAGCGCCACCAGGCCCACCAGGAAGGAGCATCCCACATAGCCCAGCACCGCCGCCGGACCCATGATGGCCGCGGCGGCCGCCGGCAGGCCGAAGATGCCCGAGCCGACAATGGAATTGATGATGGTGAGGGCGAAGGCGCCCGTGCCGATGACCCGGACCAGCCCGGGGGCTGTCACGGAGCGAGGGCTCGCCCGGCTACCTCGGATTGGACCCGCTGGAGAAAGGCATCGAGGGGCATGACTTCCTGCTTGTTCCCCGCTCCCCTCACCCGCACCGCCACGGTGCCGGAATCGGCTTCCCGCTGCCCCACCACGGCCACATACGGGACCTTCATCAGCTCGGCGTGACGGATCCGATAGCTCAGCGTCTCATTGCTGGCATCGAGCACCGCGCGCAGACCTCCGGTCTTGAGGGTGGCGGTCACCTCCCGGGCGACGTCCGTCTGATGGTCGGAGATGGGCAGTACCCGCACCTGCTCGGGGGCCAGCCACACCGGAAAGGCGCCGGCGAAGTGCTCGATCAGGAGCCCGATGAACCGCTCCAGTGTGCCATAGATCGCTCGATGGATCATCACGGGCCGGTGCGGCTTGTTGTCCCCGCCGGTGTACTCCAGCTGGAACCGTTCCGGCATCTGGAAGTCGAGCTGGATGGTGGGTCCCTGCCACAAACGGCCGATCGCATCCTTGAACTTGATGTCGATCTTGGGCCCGTAGAACGCCCCGCCGCCGGCATCGATCCGGAAGGGAATCTGCTTCCGTTCCAGGGCGCCCTGCAGCACCGCCTCGGCCTGGTTCCAGGCGGCGTCTTCGCCCAGCTTTTGGGCCGGCCGGGTGGAGATCTCGAAGTCCAGCTCGAATCCGAACGGCTGCCTAACGATCCGTTCCACCTGATCCAGGCAGAGGAAGATTTCGTCTTCTGCCTGATCGACGGTGCAGAAGATGTGGGCGTCGTCCATGCAGAGTCCCCGCACCCGGAGCAGGCCGTGCAGGGTCCCGGATTTCTCGTTCCGGTGGAGGTTAGCCACCTCGGAGAGGCGGAGCGGAAGATCGCGATAGCTCCTGAGCTGGCTCTTGTACACCAGGCAGTGCATCGGGCAGTTCATCGGCTTCACCCGATAGCGCACGTCCTCGGCTTCGCCGGCGCCGGCCGACATGGCGGGATACTGATTCGCCGCGTAGAGCGGCAGGTGACCCGAGATCAGGAACAGCTCTTCCCGGGTGATGCTCGGGGTGTAGACCAGCTCATATCCCGACGCGATGTTGTCATCTTCGACTGCCCGAGTCAGAAGCCACTTGATCCGGGCCCCCTTGGGATGCCAGAAGGCGAGCCCGGGGCCGACCACTTCCTGAATCGAGTAGAGATCCAGCTGCTTTCCCAGCACCCGGTGATCCCGCTTGCGGGCCTCCTCCAGCCGGTGGAGATAGGCCTCGAGATCTTCCTTTTTGAACCAGGCGGTTCCGTAGATCCGCTGCAGCATCTGCCGCTTCTCGTCACCCCGCCAGTAAGCTCCGGCGGTCGAGAGCAGCTTGAAATGCTTGAGCCGGCCGGTCGAGGGGACGTGGGGCCCCCGGCAGAGATCCACGAACGGGCCGTCGGTGTAGGTCGAGATCACCTCGTCCTCGCCCAGCTCGGTGATCCGTTCCAGCTTGAGCGGGTCGTCGGCGAAGCGGCGATAGGCATCGTCGCGCGACACTTCCTCCCGGACGAAGGGGTAATCCCTCTCTGCGACCTCCCGCATCCCGGCTTCGATCCGTTCCAGATCTTCCGGCGTGAACGGACGCGGCACCTCGAAGTCGTAATAAAACCCATCCTCGATGGCGGGTCCGAAACCGATGCCGGCGCCGGGGAAAATCTCCCGGACCGCCGTGGCCAGCACGTGCGCGGCGGAATGCCGCAGTACGCCGAGGGCGTCGGGATCGCGATCGGTGAGGATCGAGATTTTGGCGGATTGGGTGATGGGACGGCCCAGGTCGCGGATCTCTCCATCGACCCGGATGGCCAGCGCCGCTTTGGCCAGGCCCGGCCCGATTTGACCCGCCAGCTGCTGGCCGGTGGTGCCCCGCGGCAGCTCGCGCACGCTG
>DASWKS010000166.1:0-2296 GCA_036396495.1 Gemmatimonadales bacterium | reverse complement strand
GAGACGTACTACAACTGGGATCGGGTGACGCGGGACCTGCGCGGGATTGCTGCGGCGGCGGTTTCCCTCACCCCGGCCCTCCCGTGACCGAGTGAAGGTGCCCAATGCCCAATGCCGATAGCAGAAGGAGGCCGCCGGAATAGTTCCCCTCTGCTATGGGCATTGGGCATTCGGCATTCTCCAGTTCAATCGCCCCTCCAAGCCCATCCTCCCTGCGTCTCGCCGTAGTTCGGTGCAGGCGGCGACCATCCAGCTCCCTCACTCCTCGCGCAGGGCCTGGGTCGGATCGACCCGCACCACCCGCCGGGCCGGAATCACTGAAGCGAGTAGCACGCCCACCCCAAGGATTCCAATACCGGCCGCGATGGTGACCGGATCGATGACCCGGACGCCATACACCAGCGACCCCAGCAACCGATTCGCCGCCGCAAACCCGGCAATGCCGACCACCAGGCCGATCCCGCCCAACGCCAACCCGGTCCCCGTCACCGATCGCACCAGCGCACCCGGCAGCGCGCCCAGCGCCAGTCGGATCCCCAGCTCCTGAGTTCGCCGGCTGATGCTGTAGCTCAGCACGCCATAGACGCCGAGCAGCGCCAAGAGCAATGCGGCCAGGCCGAAGCCGGCGAGCACCGTGGTTCCGACTCGTCGCGGGCCGAGAGAGCCGTTGAGCCGGTCCTGCATGGTGCGGACGTCGAAGACCGGCAGATCGGGATCGAAGCCGGAGACCACCGACTGCAGTTGCCCCAGAGTGATGGGAATGCCGCTGGTCCGGATGACACCGGTGAGCCCGGTGAGCCAGGTCATCTGGCGATAGGAGTAGTAGACGGTGGCCTTGTCGTCCTCCTGCAACGCGCCGTGCTTGACCGATCCCACCACGCCTACGATGACCGCATCGGGACCCTGGTTGATCACCTGTCCGATGGGATCTTCACCGGGGAAGAACTCATCCGCCAGCCGCTGGTCGATGAGGGCCGCCGCCCGGGTTTCGGCATTATCGCTTGACGCGAATAGCCGGCCCCGCCGCAGGGGGATCCCCATGGCCTCGAAATACTGGTCGTGCACGAAACGCATGTCGGCGTGCATCAGGGAGCCGCCCGGTGCCTCCGGCCGGCCTCTCACCCGGAAGGGACTGCTGTTCCGGCCGGGGCCGAAGGGGATTTCGCTGATGTACCCGACCTGGGAGACCCCCGGCATGGCGCGCAGCCGAGTCGTGATGTCGTCGAAGGCGGCGATCAGCCGGGGAGCGTCGGGATAGGAGCTGGAGGGCAGCGAAAGCCGGAAGGTGGTGACATGCTCGACCGCAAAGCCGGGATCGATCGCCAGCAACCGGCCCAGGCTCCGGACCAGGGCCGCCGCGCCCAGCACCAGGACCACCGACAGCGCCACCTGGACCACCGCACCGGCCCGGAGCAGGCGCAGCCGTCCGCCGGTGAGCCCCCGGCCCGCCTGACGCAGCAGGCCATGCAGGTCGGGCCGGCGGATCCGCCAGGCCGGCAGCAGTCCGAAGAGGAACGTTGCGGCGAGGGTGATGAGCGCCGAATACGCCAGCACCCCGCCGTCGACCCTGAGCCCGGTGAGTGCTTGAAGCTCCGGCACGTCCACCCGTCGCAGCAGAGCCACCGCCGCGGTGGCCAACGCCACGCCGGCGACACCGCCGGCCAGCGCGAGCAACCCGCTTTCCAGCAGCAGCTGGCGCAGAATGGACCAGCTGCCGGCGCCTAACGCCGAACGCACGGCCAGCTCCCGCTCCCGTTCGGTGGCCCGCACCAGCTGCAGGTTGCCCACGTTGGCGCAGGCGATCAGCAGGAGAAAGACCACGGCGGCCTGCAGCACCAGCAGAAAGCCGCGCAGCTCGCCGGCCATCCATCGGACAAACGGCTGCCCCACCAGCGTGTGACCCGAGGCCGGATCGTAGCCTCCAAAGCGCTCGTGCCATCGGGCGGATACGTCCGACAGACGCGCAGTAAGGCTGCCCATCGGTATGTCCGCCCGGAGACGCCCGATGGCGGTGATGGCCCATCTCCCGCGCGCGTTAGGCTGCCGGTCGCGCTCCTGGATCAGGTAGGGGATGAAAATCTGGCCGCTCCGGGGATACGTCATGGAGGCCGGCAGCACCCCGATGATCTCATAGGTCTGGTTGTTGAGCTGGATGGCGCGGCCGATAGCCGCCGGATCGCCGCCGAACGCGCTCTGCCAGAACCCATGGCTCAGCACCGCGATCCGGGCATCGCCTCGGTCGGAATCCTGGGGGAGATAGAGGCGGCCCAGCGCGGGCTGCACCTGGACCAGATCG
>DASWKS010000165.1:0-15241 GCA_036396495.1 Gemmatimonadales bacterium | reverse complement strand
TCCCACCGAGCTGGCCCAGGCCCTCGAGCAAGACCAGTTCGACCTGCAGTACCACCCCGTGCTGGATCTCCGCCTCCGCAGCGTTGTCGGGGTGGAAGCCCTGGCCCGGTGGCGGCATCCCACGCTGGGGATGATCCTGCCGGAGGAGTTCATCCCGATGGCGGAGGAATCCGGGCTGATCGAGCCGCTCACCCGCTGGGTCTTCGCGCGGGGCGTCTCCGACTGTGGCCGATGGTGGCAGGACGGCAATCAGCTCCGGCTCTCGCTCAATCTGTCGGCCCACAACCTCGACGATCTGGCGCTGCCGGACTGGACCATGGACCTCTGCCAGCGTCTGGGAGTCCCATCGTCCGCGGTGACGATCGAGCTCACCGAGTCGGCCAGCATGCAGGATATCGTGAAGACCATGGATATTCTGACCCGCTTCCGGCTCAAGGGGTTCCACCTCTCGATCGACGATTTCGGAACCGGGTTCTCCTCGCTGGTCCAGCTGCAGCGGCTGCCCTTCTCGGAAATGAAGGTCGACCGGTCCTTCGTGACCACCATTCCGCAGTCCAAGGAGAGTGCCGTCATCGTCAAGACCATCATCGACCTGGCCCATAACCTCAGTCTGCGGGCGGTGGCCGAGGGCGTGGAAGACCAGGACGTGATGGACCAGCTCGAAGCCTGGGGATGCGACCTGGCCCAGGGATTCTACATCTCCCGGCCCCTGCGGCTGCAGCAACTGACCGAGTACCTGGCCGAAAGGGCGTAAGGTCATGGCCGGTGAATCGTCCCGATCCGTCGACATCCGACTCCGAGCCGCGGTCGAGTCCGCCCCCAGCGGGCTGCTGATGGTCGACCAGACCGGCCGGATCATCCTGCTGAATCGCATGGTCGAGGAGCTGTTCGGGTATCCCCGGGAGGAGCTCCTGGGTCGCCCGCTGGAGATCCTGATCCCGGAGCGGTTCCGCGAGGGACACCCGGGCTTCCGGCTGGGGTTCATGGCCGATCCCCGCATGCGACCGATGGGGGTGGGCCGCGATCTCTATGGCCGGCGGAAGGACGGCAGCGAGATGCCCATCGAGATCGGGCTGACACCGATTCCCACCGACGAAGGCCTCTTCGTTCTCAGCTCCATCGTCGACATCACCAGTCGCAAACGGGCCGAGGAGCGGTTCCGGGTCGCGGTGGAATCGGCCCCGAGCGGCATGCTCATGGTGGATGGCTCGGGACGGATCGTGCTGGTGAACCGCGAGATCGAGCGCTTGTTCGGCTGGAGTCGCGAGGAGCTGCTGGACCAACCGGTCGAAAAGCTGGTCCCGCGCCGCTTCCGCGCCGCGCATCCCGGCTTCCGGTCGGGATTCTTTGCCCGGCCCCTGGCGCGGGCCATGGGAGCGGGGCGGGAACTGTTCGGGCTCCGCAAGGACGGCTCGGAGATCCCGATCGAGATCGGGCTCAATCCGATCGAGACCGAAGACGGCCTGTTCGTCCTGAGCTCCATCGTGGACATCGGCCCCCGCAAGCGGGCCGAGCGGGAACGCGAGGTACTCGAGAGTCAGCTGCGCCACGCCCAGAAGATGGAGGCGTTAGGCACGCTGGCTGGTGGCGTCGCCCATGACTTCAACAACGTGTTGCAGGGGATCGTGGGTTACGCCGAGCTGCTGGGCGAGCATCTGCCGCCCGGGAGCCGGCCTCTGTCGGATCTGCAGGAGGTGCTCCGCATGGCGGAGCGGGGCCGGCAGGTGGTGCAGCGGATCCTGGCCTTCGGCCGGCGGCAGGACCAGATTCGCCGGCCGCTGGATCTGGCGGAGCCGGTCCAGCAGGCCCTGAAGCTGCTCCGCAGTACCTTGCCGCCCGCGGTCGATATCCGGGCCCACATCGCGGATCCCGGTCCCCGGGTGATGGCCGATGCCACCGGACTGCACCAGGTGATGATGAATCTCGCCAACAATGCGGCCCAGGCCATGCCCGAGGGCGGTACCCTCGATGTCACGGTGCAACGCCTGTATGTGCGCGACAGTCTGGTCCGGGCTCACCCCGACCTGCATGAAGGCTGGTATGGGGTGATGATCGTGTCCGATACCGGGATCGGCATGACGCCCGATGTGCGGGAACGGGCCTTCGAACCGTTCTTCACCACCAAGCCGGCCGGCACCGGAACCGGACTCGGCCTGTCGATGGTGCACGGGATCGTCCGGGAACACAGCGGCGTGGTCCTGCTCGACTCGACCGCGGGGCAGGGGACCACCGTACGGTGCTATTTCCCGGAGCGGGAAGGGGAGGAAGAGCCGGGCGTGATCGAAGACCCGGAGCTGCCGCCGGGACGAGGAGAGCGTATCCTGGTGGTGGACGACGAGCCCAAGATCGTCGGCTTCGTGGAGCGCTGGCTCGACGATCTGGGGTACAAGGTCCGAATCGAGACCCATCCCGAGGCCGCGCTGGAAGCGGTGCGGGCCGCGCCCGACAACTGGGATCTGGTGATGACCGACTACCTGATGCCTGGGATGACCGGGCTGGAGCTGTCGTCCCAGATCCGCAGTATCCGGCCCGACCTGCCCATCCTGCTCACCACCGGATTCATCGAGGACATCCCGGAAGAGGCAATCCGGCGGGCCGGCGTGGGCCGGGTGATCAAGAAGCCGGTGTTTATGCGACCCCTGGCCCAGGCGCTGCGCGATCTTCTCACTACCTAGTCGAAGGAGTCGAAGGAGTCGAAGCCGGTTAGGGGCAGGGTCACCTTCGACTACCTTCGACCCCTTCGACTGCTTCGACTCCTTCGACCGCCTTCGACCGGCTTCGTCGCCACGACACCAGCAGGACCGGCATCAGGAACAACGCCCCCACCGTTCCCGCCACGGTCCCGCCGGCGGTGGCGAGCGCGATGGATCCGAACAGGCTGTCGGGATCAGTGCCGACCGCCAGCGGGATCAGGCTCGCCATGGTCACCAGCGACACCAGCACGATCATGCCGGCGCGGTCGTTGGCCGAGGAGAGTACATCCCGGGGTGTCAGACGACGGTAAGCCGACCGTCGGTCCGTCGGTCCGTCGGTCCGTCGGTCCAACGCCGCGTGCACCAGCAAGATCGTCTGGTTGACCGCCAGGCCGATCACCAGAATCAGCCCCACGGCGGCCTCCCGCCCGAAGGCGGTCTTGCTGGCCCAGAAGATGGCGGCCACGCCGGCCACGCAGACCGGGAGACTGAGGAAAACGACCAGCGAGGCCCAGGTCGAGTCGAACACCAGCGCCACTGAAATGATCACCAGCACCAGGCCGGCGCCGAACACCAGCCACAGCAGCTTGCCGCTGTCGTCTTCCTCCCAGGCGAATCGGTCATCGGCCACCGAGTAGCCGGGCGGGACCCCGATCGACTTCATGAAGCCGTCGTGGGTCCGCTGCGCCAGGCGGGCGGGACCCCGGAAATCGTAGCTCACGATCCGCACGTATTGCTGGTCTTCCCGGCTGATCATGGAGAGGCCCTCGCGCTCGTCCACCAGGGCCAGATCGCGAACCCGCACCGGTGCCTCCGCCCGATTCGGCACGATCGCGTCCTCCAGTTCCAGCAGCGATCGCTCCCGCGCACCCTTGGCCTTGAGGGTGACCAGCACTTCGTCGCCTTCCAGCTCCAGCCGGGTTCCGCCCTGCTGGCCCCGGACTTCCCGACCGACCGCCAGGGCGAACTCGGTGGCCGTGACGCCGGCCCGCGCCAGCGCGGGGCGATCGGGTTCGATGCCCACGCTCATGGCCCGCTCGCTCATCCAGAAACTGCCGGCGTTGATGTTGACGTTGCGCACCCGGGGGATCTGCTCCAGCCGGTGCTGCAGGTCCCGGGCGAGCCGCTCGACTCCTTCGAAAGAGAAGCCCAGCAGCTTGATCCGGAAGCCGACCGTGCCGCCGCCACCGCCCGATGAGAACCCCTGGCCTCGCCCGAACACGCTGATGGTGGCGCCGCCCACCAGGACCGCGCGCTGGGTCAGCTCGTCCTGCATCATCGCGGGGACGGCGGTGTAGGCTGCCTCCTTGGTGAACCGCACTTCCATCCGGGCGAACCCGCTGAAGCCCTGAGCCTGAACCTGCTCGACGCCTTCCCGACCCACCGCGATCACCTCGAACTCCCGAATGGCCCGATCCAGCGACTCGGGATCGGAGCCGCGGGGGAAGCTCACGAAGACCGAGAGGGTGGTGCGTTCACCCCCGAACGCTCCGAACGAGAGCCGTTCCACCCGAGTGGCAAAGCCCCAGCCCACCAGCCCGAGCAGTCCCGCGGCCAGGGTCACCGTCAGATAGCGCCAACGCAGGAGCGTGATCAGGAACCGGTCGTAGAAGCGAGCCAGTCGGGGCCAGTGACCGGTCCGCATGCCGTGGCCCGCGCCTACGGCCGGGATCATCACCACCGACGCGAACACCGACCACGCCAGGCCGAAGGCGAAGGCTGCCGCGAACGGGACGAACGCGGCCCGGGCATTGCCCTGCAGATACAGAAACGGGAACAACACCACAGCGGTCGTGAGGGTGGAACCCGCGACCGCCGGGAGGATCCGGCGGCCGGTCTCGGCCCGCGCCTCGGGAGTGTCCGCGACTCCCCGCAGGCGCTCCACCACAATCAGCCCGTTCTGCACCAGCACGCCGATCCCCATGCCCAAGCCTGCCAGGGTGAGCAGATTGGCGGGGATCTTGAGCAGATAGAGCGCCAGCGCCGTTCCGGCGATCGAGACCGCCGCGCTGCCCATCACCAGGAACACGCCCCGGGCACTCCGCAGCGCAAAGGCCAGCACCAGCATGACGGCGGCGAAGGCCAGCGACCCCCGGATCGCCAGATCGCGCAACTGGTCGGCCAGCTCTTCGCTCTCGTCCGACCGCAAATGGAAGCGCACCCCGGGCGGCAGGCTCGGCTGCATCTCGGCCAGGGCTCGTCGCACCCGCGCCGCGGTCTGGATGGCGTCGGACCCGGCCAGCCGGTTCACGCTCATGGTGACCGCGGTCTGCGCGTTGAACCGGTTGAACTGTCCCCGGGTGTCCTCCTCCTGGAGGACGTCGGCCAGCTCGCCCAGCGCAAAGACCCGCCCTCCGGGTCCCCGGACCGGAAGCCGCTCCAGGTCCTGCATGACGGTAGGCTGGTCCCGCATCACTACCGGGCGCTCGAAGTCCCCTCGCTGGTCGACCCCGAGGGCCTCCACCTGGCGGGCGGAATTGAGCGCCGCCTGGATGGCCGCCGGGGTCACCCCGAGCTGCCGCAGGCGAGTGGCGTCATAAATGACCGAGATACCGGTCTCGGCCATGCCGCCGCTGCTGATGCCGGCCACGCCTTCCACCGTCGCGAGCCGGGGCTCGACCTCGTCCTGCATGACCCGGGCGAGGGTTCCCGGGGTGTACGGCCCGCTCACGGTGTACTGCAGCAACGGCGCCTCGGAGAGCTCCTCCGGGACGTAGTTGGTGACCCGGGGAGGGCTCACGCCTAACGGCAGTTCGGGGCGCAGCAGCTCCAGTCGCTCGAGGATCGCCAGCCGGGTGAGCCCCACGTCCACACCGGGGTCGAGGTCGATCCGGATCCGGCTTCCGGCGGTGCCGCCGCCTCCGAACCGGCCCCCTTCGCCCGATTCGGAGCTGGTCTTCCGAACTCCGCGGACCGGCTGGATGGCCGCCTCGATCGGCGAGGTGATGTAGGCCTCGATCAGCTCGGCGGAGGCGCCGGGCCAGGCGGTCTGCACGCTGAGCTGGGGCAGCTCGATCCGGGTCCGGGTCGCGAGCGGGAGCCGCGCAAAGGACACCGCGCCCGCGAGGATGAGGGCGACCGCAAACGCCCAGATGACGGCGGGTCGTTTACTCGCCCAGGTGATCATGGACGGACGGACGGACAGACGGACCGACGGTCGGTAACCATCACCTTCGTCCGAATCTTGTAGCCAGGTTCATAGTCGTGTCCGTCGGTCCGTCGGTCCGTCGGTCCGTCCGTCCGTCAGTCCGTCAGTCCTTCCGTACCTGCGTTCCACCACCGCGTACGCGGTGGGAAGCAGGAAGAAGGTGACCAGAGTGGCCGAGACCGATCCGCCGATCACGCCCGCCGCCAGCGGCTGATACAGCTCGCCGCCGCTGCCCCAGCCGAACACCAGGGGCAGGACGCCGGTGATCGTGGTGATCGAGGTCATGGCGATGGCGCGGAGCCGCTGGCGCCCGCCTAACAGCACCGCCTGATCCACCGCATGTCCCTGGGCCCGGAAGCGGCGGATGGCGTCGAGTTTTACCACCGCGTCGTTGTCGGCGATGCCGATCATGACCACCATGCCGATCAGCGAGACCGCGTTGAGGCTCTGCCCGGTGAGCCAGAGCAGCAGGATCCCGCCCGCGGCCGCCAGCGGTACCGTGGTCATCACCAGCAACGGGGTAGTGAACGAGGCGAACTCACCCGCCAGCACCAGGAAGACCAGTGCCACCGACAGAACCGCCACCAGGCCCAGCTCCCGGGTGGTCCGGCGCTGTTCCAGGTCGGCACCCCCGAGGCTCCAGGTCAGTCCCGGCGGGGTGCTCTGGCGGGACAGGACTTCGGTCACGTCCTGCGTCGCGCGGGCGGTGCCGCCTTCCTCCACCAGCGCCTCCACCACCGACACCGGGCGCTGATCGACCCGCACCACCTCGATGGGCGCCGGCCTTTCCTGGATCTGCACCAGCTGGCCGACCGGGACGCCCTGCACCGGGGTGGCCAGCGCGGTCTCCAGGTTTTCGTTGTGCTCGCCGGCGAACCGGACCCGGATCGGAGTGCGCCGGTCGGTCTCGCGGAAATCGTTGGCGCGTACCCCGCCCAGCCCACCGGCGATGGCGCCCGAGACCGCATTGACGGTGAGATTGCGTTCCGCGATCCGGCGCCGCTCCAGCGTCAGCTCGATCGAGGGCTGGGTGCCGCTGAAGGCGTCCCGCACGTCGGCCAGGGTCGGCAGTCCGGCCATCAGGGTGCGGGCCGAGTCGGCCCAGCGCGCCGCGACGTCGGGACGGGGAGCCGAAACCTCCACCCGCACCACCCGGCCCTCGCGTCCGATCAGGCTTCCGAATTCCGACTGACCCGCCAGGTCGAGGGCCAGAGCGCCTTGGGCCAGGTCCGGTACCGCCCGCCGCAGCCGGCGCGCGAATTCGGCGGCGTCCTGATCGGGGGGGACCGGCACCAGGACCTGGGCCGAGCTCGAGGACCCCGGATCCGCGCCGGCCAGGATCTCTTCGTCGGTGGCGGTGCCGATCCGGGAGTAGATCCCGGCGGCCCCCATGTCCCGTGAGACGGTTTCCAACCGCGCGACCTGGCGCCCGGTTTCCTCGATCGCCGTGCCGTCGGGCAGCTTGAGCGACGCCACCACGATGCCCTCGTCCACGCTGGGGAGGATCTCGCGGGGGAGCCGGGCACCGATCCAGGCCGTGCCTAACGTGAGGACCAGGGCGATCCCGAACACCGTGGCCGGCCGCGCCAGGCACCACATCATGCCCCGCTCGTAGAGCTCGGCCACCCGGTGGCCCAGCCGATGCAAGGGGGCCAGTCGGTCGGTCGGTCGGTCGGACAGTCGGTCTTGTTTCCGCCCGCCTGCCCGCCGACCCGCCCGCCCGACCATGAGTACCGGCATCACCGTGAGGGCCAGGATCAGGGAGGCCGCCACCGTCGTCACCACCGAGAGGGACAGGTCCCGGAACAGCGCCGCGCCCAGCCCCCGCACGAAGACGATGGGGCCGAACACAAGCAGCGTGGTCAGCGTGCCCGCGGTGAGGGGCCCGGCCACCTCTTCGGCGGCCCGCCGAGCGGCTTCGAGTTTGGGCATCCCGTCCTCGATGTAGCGCCCGGCCGCCTCGGCCACCACGATGGCGTTGTCGACCAGAAGACCGACCCCCAGCGCCAGTCCGCCCAACGACAGGATGTTGATGGTGACGTCGAGCTGCTGCAGCACCACCAGCGCGATCAGCACCGAGAGCGGCACGATCAGCCCGATAGCCAGGGACGTGCGCAGGTCGCCCAGGAACAGCAGAATGACCAGGAGAGACAGCACCCCACCCAACACGATCTCCTGCCCCAGATTCGCCAACGCGTCGGTGACGAACTCCGCCTGCGCCGCCACCACGCGGATGGTGATGTCGGGGAATTCGCCCGTCAGCTGCTCCACCACGCGATAGAGATCGCGGGTGACGGTCACCGTATTCGCGCCCGCGTCCTTGTACACCACCAGCCCGACTGCCGCGACGCCGTCGAGCCGGGTCAGCGAGACCGGCTCGGCGATGGTCCGCTCGACCGTCGCCAGGTCGTGCAGCCGGATCCCCGCGCCGGCCGGTCCCACCGGCGTCTCCAGGATCTGGGACGGATCCTGGAACTCGGTGTAGGCCCGGAGCGGCAGGCGGAACTGACCCCGTCGCACGGTGCCACCGGGAGCGCTGGCGTTGGCCTCCCGCACTGCACTCGCGATCTGGTCGGGCGAAACCCCCAGGGCCCGGGCCTTCTCCGGATCGACCTCCACCCGGATCTCCTCCTCCGGCTTCCCGGCGACCGCCACGCTCGCCACTCCGGCCAGCTGCTCCAGCCGGCGGGCGTGGACGTCTTCAGCGGTGCGGGAGATCGATTGCAGGTCGCCGGGGCCGGACAGCGCCAGGACCGCGATGGGCCGCTCGCCCGGATCGCTGGTGAGCAGGGTGGGGCGTTCGGCCCGCTCCGGCAGCTGGGGCCGCGCATTGTCCAGTCGCTCCCGTACCAGCAGCACCGTCTGCGCCATGTCGGTGCCCCACCCGAACCGAAGCGTGGTGGTGACCTCGCCATTGCGGCTCACCGAGCGGAGCTCGACCAGGCCCGGGGTGGAGGCCACCGCCTGTTCGATCGGCTCGGCCACCATCCGGGAGGCCTCGGTCGCAGCCGCGCCGGGGTAGAGGGTACGAACTGTGAGGACCGGGAGGGTGATGTCGGGCAGCAGCGAGACCGGCAGCCGCGAAAGCGAGACCGCGCCGAGCAGCACAGCGGCCAGCGTCGCGGCGACCGTGGTAACCGGCCGTTTGAGCGCAGCGGCAGCGAAAGACATGACCTAGAACACCCAGGAAGGAGGGAGCAGGAAGCAGGCAGCAGGGGCCCGGTCTCCCCGCTTCCGCATTCCCGCTCCCTGCTCCCCGCTCCCTGCTTCCTGGCACGGCTGAATCAGTGATGGAGGGGTCACGGCGTCCGCCGTTCGGCGCGCGGGACTACTCGAACCGGCGCATCGTGCGTCAACGTGAGATGGCCTTCGACCAGGACCATGTCACCCGGGTTGAGCGGTATCTGCCCGGTAGAGCTGTCGGGCAGCACCTCGGTCTCGAGTCCGTTCGACCGGCCCGGCAGGATGTAAGTCCACTGGGCCCGGCCGTCCCGCACCACGAAGACGAGCGGGCGGCCGTCGCGCTGGATGACGGCGCGCTCGGGGACGATGATCCGATTGGTGAGACGGGTGGCCTCGAGTCGCACGTCGGCGTACATGCCGGGCCGGAGCACCCCGTTGCCTTGCACCCGGATCAGCGCCCGGCCGGCCCGGGTGGTGCTGTCCACCAGCGGGAGCAGGGCCGCGATCCGGCCCCGCACCGGGCGATCCGGAGCCGACGCCGTGGTGATGAGGGCCTCCCCGCCCACTCGCACCAGAGACAGATCGTGCTCCAGCACCGCGGCATCGATTCGCAGATTCTGCAGATCGACCAGCTTGCCAATCTCCTGCCCGACGCTGACCCGCTCGCCCAGGCTCACCCGGAGATCGTCCAGAGTGCCGTCGAACGGGGCCGCGATCACCGCCCGATCCCGCTCGTACTTGGCGCGCTCCAGGCGGACCCGGGCGGCTTCCACGCCGGAGCGAACCTCGGCGTTCCTGAGTCGCTCGCCGGTCACCGATTTCCCCGAGACCAGCGAGTCGGGCAGAGTGTTGTCGAGCAGCCGGAGCTGGGCCTCGCGCAAGGCCGCTTCCGCCTCCTGCAACGAGATCTCGAAGGGACGGGGATCCAGCTTCACGATGGGCTGGTTCTTGCGGATCCGATCGCCCGGCCGGGCCAGCACCTCGAGGACCGTTCCCGTCGCCTCCACCTTGAGCGGCACCACCGCCTCGGACCGGATCTGACCGGTAGTGGAGACGGTGAGCACCAGATCGCCCCGGCGGACTTCCTCGCCCACGACGGGAAGAGTGAGAGCAGACGGTGTCGCGACCGAGTCAGCCGTGGCGGTGCTATCGGACCCGCCTGATGCCGAGCCACCCTTACACCCGGCACCCAGCACCGCACCCAGCACCGCACCCAGCACCGCACCTTTGGCACGAGGCACGCGGAACCCGGAACAATGTGTCACACCCGTCTCCCGAGTATGGCTTCGATCTGTGCCTTGGCCCTGAGATAATCGAATCGCGCGGTGACCGCCGATTCCTCGGCCCGGGTCAGCCCGGATTCCGCCGCGTTGAGCTCGGTGATGTTGATGGACCCCAGCCGGTAGCGCTCGACCGCCACCGCCACGTCGGCCTGGGCGGCGCGGACGGAGAGCTGGGCCAGATCGATCCGCTGCTGGGCAGCGTCGAGGGCGGCGAACTGGGTGGTGAGATCGGATTCCACCAGCCGCCGGGCGTCCTCATAACGGGCCCGCTCGGTATCCACACTGGCCTGCGATTGCGCGATCTGCTGCTCGCGCTGGAATCGGTTGAACAGGGGCCAGCGCAGGCTGATGGTGGCGTTGCGGCTGTTGAACAGCTCATAGCTGGTCGCGTTGCTGCCGTTGTAGTTGTAGCTGGCACCGAGCGAGAGCTGAGGCCACCAGTCGGCCTTCGCGGCCGAGACCGAGCCCAGGGCAGCCTGGACCGATGCCTCGGTCCGGCGCACCGCCGGAGCGCGGGACAGCGCCTCGGCCCGGATCGCGGTGGTGTCGAGCGCGGGACCGGGGGCGGTCAGCGCCGAATCCGCCGCGGCCGCGATCCGACCCGACAGGCCCAGCCGCCGAGCCAGCGAGGCTTCGGAACGGGCCAGCTGGGCCTCCTCGGTGGCGAGGCTCAGCCGGGCTTCGCCCAGCTGCACCACGGCGCGAAGTGAATCGGATACCGTCGCGGCCCGGGTCTGCAGCCGGGCGATTGCGATCTGCAGCTGGATCTCGGCCCGCGCCACGCTGCGGCGTCGCGCCTCGACCAGCTCCCGTCCCTGCCGCGCCGAAAAGAAATCGTTGGAGGTCTGCAAGGCGGATGTCGAGAGCGCTTCCACCAGCGAGGCGTCGGCCACCGCCTCCCGGCCCTGCGCCTCCTTGATCGCCCCGCCGCGCCGGAAACCGGTGAACAGCTCCACTTCGGTGTTGAAGCCGAAGTTCACCGCCTGGTTCTGACTGTTGCCGCTGATCAGCTGATTGGTGATCGGGTCGAAGCGCTCGGGCCCCTCGCTGAAGGAGCTGCCGCCCGATCCCCCGAACGAGAGCGAGGGAAGGAACCGGCTCCGAGCGGCCCGGACCCCGATGCCGGTGGTGTGCACGTTGCCGCGCGCCTGCACCACGTTGGGGTCGGTTCGGGCGGCCAGCGCCACGGCGTCGGACAGGGTAACCTCGGGGGGGGCCTGGGCGAGCGCCGGGGCCGCGAGGAAAACAGGCACCGCCCATTTCCAGGAACGAATCAATGAGGCCTCGGCGTCATGGTCCGACGTCGAACCGGTCGGCGGACTAGAGATGCTCCGCCATCGGAAAGCGTCGCAGTGGTGATGCCGGGAACTAACGCTGGAGCTTGTCGACCCGCCAGACCACCACCACCGGCCGACCGTCGCTCTGCTCTACCGATGAGGTGATTCGGGCCCGGCCAAAGAATGCAGTCCCCGTGGACAAGGAGGGGGAAATGATGAGCTCTCCCAGCCAACCCCCGGCAGGATCGAACACATCGAACTCCACGCTGTCCCGCAAGACCCAGCTGTATCCCTCCTGATCCACCCACAGGCTCGAGAACGCCGGTCGCACGGCCGGGATATCCTCGGCGTGAAAGGCCCGCCGGAGCGTGGCTTCGTCGAACTGGTCGAAGGTGGGGATCATCCGCTCGATGATGTCCCGCCGGTCCTGGTCGGTGACCGGCTGGGGGGTCCAGCTTCTTCCAAACAGGAGGGCGGTGTCCCCGGCCTGACGAATCCGGGCCAGCTGATAGGTCCCCGAGTGACCCAGCAGAAAGCCGCCCGCCGGGTGCGATACGGCTTCGATCCGCGGCGTGAACGGGATGGCAAGGTTCATCATCATCCGCTTGGGGTCACCCACGGTCCAGAACTTGTCTTCCGTCAGTCTCGGGACGAAGGTCGTGTCCAGCAGCTTTCCCTCGAGGCTGTACCGGTACCATGCCTGTCCCCGCCGCTCTTCGCCCGCGGCCATTCCAGCGATCAGAACGCCGCCCTCGGGGTCGGCGCCGATCGCCATGTGGTAACAACACTGGGACGGGAAACTCCGCAGGAACGTGCCGGCGGAGTCGAACACGCTGGTGCGGGATTGCTGGGGATCGTGCAGCACCAGGTAGGTCCCGGCCGGCACGATGAATCCTACCCGGAACTCTCCCGGTCCTTCTCCCTCCCGTGCCACCACCCGGACCAGCCGGCCGTCGCGCCCGTACAGTTTGAGCCGAGCCGGGCTCTGGTCTGCTACCCAGACCCGGCCACTCGCATCGAGGGCGAGGCTCTGGGGATTGATGATTTCCGACTCGGTCCCTTCGTCACCGCTGATGCGCAGCTCTTCGGTCACCTGCCATGCGGCCGACCCATTGCGCCACCCCATCGGTACATCGTTCCTCACCCGCACGATGCCGCCGGCCAGGGTGTCGCTGGTCGGTGTGCCGAGGGCCGGCGCCTCGGCATTGCCACAGCCCGCAACCAACGCGACGGTTACCGATCGCAGGTAGCTGGGAATGGTCACGCCGGTCTAGCTGCTGCCGGATCCACCGGCCTCGGCCGAGAGCTGCACCATCAGCGCATAGCGCATGAACTCCGCTTCGCTGTGGAGCCCCAGGACCCGCCGGATGTTGCGGCGGTGGAAGTGTACCGTATGGACGCTGATCCCGATGGCCTCGGCGATCTCTTCGGAGTTGCGGCCCCGGCCGGTCAGCCGGACGATCGCCTGCTGCCGCGGCGTCAGCTGGCCGAATCCCATATGGGTGCCACCCCAGCTCCCCTTGTGGGTGTGGATCGGGATCCGGGGTGACACGTAGGTCCGGCCGGCCAGAACCTCTGCGATCGCCTCGTTCAGCTCCTGCACCCCGGAATCCTTGGGGACAAAGCCGTGGGCCCCCAGCCGCATGGCCAGGCCGGCCAGCACAGCGTCCACGTGCATGGTGACCACCAGGATCCGGGTGCTCTCGTGCAGGGCCCGGATCTCGGGAATGAGGTCGATGCCGGTGCGGTTGGGCAGGGAGAGGTCGAGCAGCAGGACATCGGGCCGGTACCGCCCGACCGCATCGATCACTTCGCGCCCATCCCGGACCGCTCCCACGATGTTGTAGGTGTCGCCCAGCAGAGCCTTCAGGCCCTGACTCACCATCTCGTGATCGTCCGCGATCAGCAGGCGGGGCTTAGGCATCAGATGGTCCCGGCCCGGGCAGCGTGGCGGTGATGGTGGTTCCCAGTCCCGGCCGGCTGGAGATGCTGAGGGTCCCGCCCGCCAGCCGGGCTCGTTCCCGCATGCTCATCAGCCCGATGCCGGCTGGTCCGTTCCGGGAGATGCCGCTGCCTTGGTCCGCTACTTCCAGCACCACCCGGCCGTTGTGGCGGCCCAGGCGGAGCGTCGCCTGACGCACGCCGGCGTGACGGGCCACGTTGCGCAGCGATTCCTGCGCGATCCGGTAGAGGGCCAGCTCCGAATCTCGGCTGAGCCCGGCGGGAGGCTGCTCGATGGTGATCCGGACGTCGAGGCCAAGCCCCGACCCCACGTCGGCGGCGAGCTGCTCCAGCGCCGGGACGATGCCACCCTTGTCGATGGCGGACGGATGGAGGCCGTGGGCCAGCTTGCGCAGGGAAATGCCCAGGTCCTGCACTTCGCCCACGATGCCATCGATCCGGTTGGCCTGGCCGCCGGACACCGCCGCCGGCAGGATGCTGCTCAGCTCGTTGGCGATGACCGCGAGGCGCTGGACCGCATCGTCGTGAACCTCGCGCGCGATCCAGGCCCGCTCCTCCTCCTGGGCCCTGAGTAGATCCTGGGCGTACCTCCGGTGCAGGGCCAGCGTTTTCCGTTGTGAGAGCACCAGCAACGTCCCCATGGTGCCCAGGACAATCGTGACGCTCAGCGCACCGGTAACGAAGAAAACCCAGAGTGCGCCTGAACCGGACACAGCATTCCCGCGGTGATGAAAAGCATGGCTACGACTTGGAACCCGGCTTTGAAATTGAGCACGGCTATCGCGTCGTTCATTTGACCCTCTGCGATGAGAATCCGCAGCAGGGGCTGCATCGCGCTCGAGGCTCCGTACAACAGGGCCAGACCCAGGCACGCCCAGAACCAATCGTAGCGATAGGTCGGCTGGGGCCGGTCCTTCAGGGCGTTCGACATCAGAGTCCACAAACTAAGCAACAACACCAGGACCGAGTGGATCGGGACGGCGAGGAGGCTAAACCGAGCCGTCTCCTCGAACAGCATTGTCGTTCCCCACATGATGACGTAGAGAATCAACGCGAGCCACATCGTCTGCCTGGAGCGACCGGTCACCTGCCATTCGGCCAGGGCGGTCACAATCAGAATCCCGGTGATAGCAGTGGAGACGTAGCCGATCCACAGATTGCTCAACCCGCGTCGGCCTAGTACAAACTGAACGCCGTCGCCAACGGTGCTGCTCAGCAGGGCGAGGCCGGTCCACAGTCGTGGACGAAGGTTCCAGCCTTGCTTTGCGGCCACAACTGTCGCGGGCAGAAGCTGAGACCACACAGCGATATGCGCAATTACCGAAGGAGCTGGCATGGACTCAGGAGTTCAGTTGGTTGTCGCCTGAACACCACGGTGGGCACGGGAAGCCAAAGTCAATTATCTCGCCGCCTGCCAGATCATTCCCCTGGCTGTCCACCGCCACGGCAACCAATCTGATCGGCCCTCCGGCTGCCTCGCGTCCGAAATAGAATCGGGTTCCGAATGCCCCTGGCTGACTCAAGAGGGTCTCGATGACCTCCCGGGGGAACATCTGGGCCGTTTCGGCTCCCGTCGCCTCATCGCGATACCGCTTGGTCATGGCAGCCGCGGCAGCAAGGGGAATCCGGTGGTCACGCTTAGGCGGGAATGGCATGGCGAGTCTCCATGGTATCGAGGTGGGAACCAGAGTGCTG
>DASWKS010000164.1:0-2289 GCA_036396495.1 Gemmatimonadales bacterium | reverse complement strand
GCCGTAAAATCGCTAAACCGTCAAATCGCTCAAGCGCTAAACATCTTTCCTGCGTCCGGTCGCACACGCCGCGCGCACCGGACATTGATCGCAGCGCGCGATCCGCGAAGTGCAGATGAGGGCCCCCAGCTCCATCACCGCCTGATTGAACGCCCAGACCCGCTTTCGACTCTTCGGTATCAGTCGGGCCGCGGTATTCCACACGGTCCGGTCGCCCCTCGCGTTGTGCCTCGCCCGCGGATGAAACGCGCGCCGGATGACCCGGCCGACATTGGTATCGACGGCAGGAGCGCGCCGCTCGTAGGCGAACGAGAGCACCGCACCGGCGGTGTAGCGTCCCACCCCGGGCAAGGCGCGCAGTCGATCGAGGTCATCGGGAATGATCCCGTCGTGGAGGGCCACTACCTGGCGAGCCAGGCGGTGGAGGTTGCCGGCCCGGCGATAGTAGCCCAGCCCGTCCCATTGCTCGCGCACGGTGCGGGGCGTCGCGGCCGCGAGGTGATCCAGGGTGGGGAAAGCCTTCAGAAAACGGGCATAGTAGGCCTCGACTCGGGACACCTGGGTCTGTTGCAGCATGACCTCCGAAACCAGTACCCGGTAAGGGTCGCGGGTCCGGCGCCACGGCAGATCGCGGCCGTGTTTGTCGAACCAGCGCAACAGCCGGGTCCGGAACGTCCGTTCCTGCGCCGCGCGACTGGGGACTCCCGTCTCGCTAGATTTCCCGCCCATGGGCGACCAAGATAGAGCCGTGGAAGTCCTGATGCGTCCGGTGCGCCTGTTGGGCCGCCTCATTCTCGCGGGGCTGGCCCACGTGGGCCGTTTCAGCCTGATGATCCTCGAGGTGATCCGGGGCCTGCGCGAGTGGCGCATCTGGGTCCCGCGGACCTTCACCGAGGCGTACAACATCGGGGTCGGCAGCCTTTTCATCGTGCTGCTGATCGCCGCCTTCGCCGGGGCGGTCACCGCCTTCCAGGCGGGGTACCAGTGGCAGACCAGCCTGCCGGTCTACGTGCTCGGCACCCTCATCGTCTCGACCATCGTGTTGGAGCTGGGACCGGTTCTGATCGGGCTGGTTCTCGCGGGCCGGATCGGGGCCCGCTACGCGGCCGAGCTCGGGACCATGCGGGTGACCGAGCAGATCGACGCGCTCGAGAGCCTGGGCCGGTCGCCGGCCTCGCACCTGATCGTGCCCAAGGTTCTCGCCGGCTTCGTGATGATCCCGGTGCTGACCGTCATCGCCGACCTGGTGGCGGTCCTGGCCGGCTGGTACGGCGTCAAACAGGTACTCCCGATCACCGACGCCGACTTCGCCTACGGAGCGCAGTCCTACTACCGCCCCTTCGACGGGATCTACTCGGTGATCAAGGCGTTCTTCTTCGGTGGGGCGATCGGTCTCATCGCCTGCTACGTCGGCTTCAATACCAAGCAGGGAGCGGAAGGAGTGGGCCGGGCCACGACCGCGGCGGTGGTCACCAGCTCGGTGGTGATTCTCCTCCTCAACGTCTTGCTGGCCCGGATTCTCCTCAACGCATGATCGAGCTCCACGGCGTCCGGAAGCGGTTCGGCGAGCAAGTGGTGCTCGACGGCGTGGACTTCACGGTCCGCGAAGGCGAGACCGTGGCCCTGTTGGGGCCGTCCGGGACCGGCAAGAGCGTGCTGCTCAAGCATGTTATCGGGCTCATCCGGCCCGACGCGGGTAAGATCGTAGTGGACGGACAGGACGTGGGGCAACTGAGCCGGGCCCAGCTCACCGCGTTGCGGACCCAGATCGGGTACGTCTTTCAGAACGGCGCGCTGTTCGACTCGATGGACGTGTTCGAGAACATCCGGCTGGGCATCACCGATCAGAAGCTCTACAAGGACATGGCCTACGCCGGCGAGCGGGTCACCCAGTGTCTCAGGCAGGTGAACTTGCAACCCGACCAGGTGCTGAAGAAGCTCCCGGCGGAGCTGTCGGGCGGCATGCGGAAACGGGTCGGGATCGCCCGGGCCATTGCGGGGAAGCCCAAGTATCTCCTCTACGACGAGCCCACCAGCGGGCTCGATCCGGTCAACGCCGACATCATCGATGACCTGGTCAGGCAGCTCGACAACGAGCTGGGTGTCACCAGCGTGATGGTGACGCACGATGTCCGGGGCGCCTTTCGCGTGGCCGACAAGCTGGCCCTGCTGTCGGACGGCAAGATCGTCCTGCAGGGCAGCCAGGAAGAATTCCTCGCCTCGGATAACGAGAAAGTCCGGGCCTTCCTCGAGCGGGACTTCGACAACCGGCCCGCGGCGGCCTGAGCG
>DASWKS010000163.1:0-7588 GCA_036396495.1 Gemmatimonadales bacterium | reverse complement strand
GTGGCCGACGACGCGGGCTTCGGGTTCGCCATCGCCAGGGCTCTGGCCGAGGCCGGGGCCTCGGTCTGCCTCGGCACCTGGCCCCCGGCCCTCGGCATCTTCGAGAAGCTGCTGGAGCGGGGCAAGATGTCCGACTCGATGCACCTCTCCGACGGCCGCAGCCTGGAGTTCGAGCGGATCTATCCGCTCGATGCCGCCTTCGACCGGATGGCCGACGCGCCGGCCGAGATTCTCGAGAACAAGCGCTACAAGGAGCGGGGCGATTTCTCGATCACGGGGGTGACGGAGCGGCTGCGGGCGGACTTCGGCGAGCAGGGGCTTGACATCGTGGTGCACAGCCTCGCCAACGGACCCGAGGTGAAGCTGCCGCTGCTCGAGACCAGCCGGCGGGGTTATCTCGACGCGGTCAGCGTGAGCGCCTACTCCAACGTCTCGCTGATCCGGAGCCTGGGCCCGATGCTGCGACCGGGCGGCAGTTTTCTCTCGCTCACCTACATGGCGAGCGAACGGGCGATCCCCGGTTATGGGGGCGGCATGTCGTCCGCCAAGGCGGCGCTCGAATCCGATACCCGCACTCTGGCAATGGAGGTGGGCCGCAAGTGGGGCCATCGGGTCAACACCATCTCGGCGGGACCGCTGGCCTCCCGCGCCGCCAGCGCCATCGGCAAGATCGACCGGATGATCGAGTATTGCCGGGCCAACGCGCCGATCGATCGCCCGCTGGACGCGATGGATGTAGGATACGCCGCCGCGTTCCTCGCGAGCCCGCTGGCCGCGGCCATCACCGCCACCACCATCTACGTCGACAACGGCTACCACAGCATGGGCATGGGGATCGAGCAGCCGGTGCTCCAGGGCAGCGACTGATCGTGTCGTTCCGGTTCTGGCTGACCACCGGCGCCCTGCTGGCCGCCGCGGCGGTGGCGGCGGGCGCCTTCGGGGCCCACGCGCTGCGAGACCGGCTCTCGCCCGGGGACCTCGCCACCTTCGAAACCGCGGCCCGCTACCAGATGTACCACGCGCTCGGACTCGTTGCGGTGGCCTTGCTCTCCGCCCGCGGCACGGCCGGGGTCAATCCCGCGGGGTGGTGCTTTCTGGCAGGAATCGCGCTGTTCTCCGGCAGCCTCTATTTGCTGACGCTGGCCGGTCTCCGCTGGATGGGAGCCATTACGCCGTTAGGCGGTGTGGCATTCATCGTCGGCTGGTTTCTGCTGGCAGTGGCGGGCTGGCGGGCGGGCGGACTGGCGGCCTGACTGACCGACGGACCGACGGACCGACGGACCCGGTGTCATTCTGAGCGAAGCGAAGAATCTCGACTAGGTTCTCGGTTCCTTCGCCAGGTCCGCGATCCGTCTTCGCGCCTCCCGCACCCGCGGCTGCAGCTCGGGATCGGCTTCCTTCCAGAGGTCCACGAACTTCTGGTAGACCTCGAGCGCGCGAGCTCGATCGCCCTTCCATTCGTAGAGCTCGCCCAGTCGGTGGTACACGTGGGGCCGGTCGATCCGGTACAGCCCGTAAAACCACGCTGCATCCAGACTTTTCGCAAACATTTGATAGTGGACAATAGCCGAGTCGCGCTGGCCGAGACGGTCGAAGAGGACAGCGATGGATGCGTGGACACAGTCCGGGCAGGGAGAGTTGAGCGCAACACGCAGGGAATCCAACGCCGTTTCCACCCCGCGGCCGGCCGCTTCCGCGATTTCGGCCCGGGCCCACGCCGTCAGCATCCGCGGCCCGCGGGCCGGTGATTCCCGAACCTGGCGTTCCGCCAGCGCCAGGAAGCCATTCCCTCCCTCGATGTCCCCGGCTCGGGCGGAGGCCATCGCCAGCTGCCAGTACTGAATCCCGGAGGCGTACTCCGGCGGGAGAGCCAGCCGAGTCAGCCCTTCGCGCAGGAGCGGCCGGGCGGTTTCGGGCCACGGATGATAGCGGCCTCGCAGGTAGACCCGACGGACCAGGGATTCCATAGCTAGGTCCCGGTTCCCGGCCTGCCGCCACGCCGCTTCCACCTGCTCCAGGGTCCGATCCGCTTCGGCCACCTTGCCCCGGATTTGAAGAATGCCGGCGAGCGTGTGCTTCCACCGGATCTGCGCCCGCGGATCGGCGGCGTCGGTTTGGAGATAACTTCGAACCAGCCGTTCGCCTTCGCCGAAATCCCCGCCTGCCAACACCAGTGCCAGATCGAGTCGCGGTAGGTCGGCGTGGCCGGGGAGCATTCGGCGGAAGTCCAGAGCCGCGGCCCTGGCTGAATCGAGCAGACCGACCGAGAGCAAGCTCGTGACCAGGTTGCCCCACGCAAGATTATTGAGCGGTTCGGCCGTCGCCGCCTGCCGGTAGTACGGGATGGCGGCACGATAATCGCCGGCCCAGGAGCGATAGACCCCGAGATTGTTGAGCGCCCAGGAATCGTTCGGCCAGGCATCGAGCAATCGCTCCAGGCTGATGATCGCCGAGTCTTCGTGTGCCTTGACAATGGAGTAATACGAGGCCTCGGTCAGCCGGCGCTCCCGCTCGGTGAGCCGGTCCCGTAATGCAAAAGCCCTGGCGGTCGCACTGATTTGCAGGTCGCGGTTGATACGCTGATTCAAGAGTACCGTGCCCAGCTTGCGCCAGGCCATTGCAAAACCGCTGTCGATCGCCACCGCCTCTTCCAGCAGACGGACCGCCTGATCAAAGCGGCCGCTTTCCTCGGCCTGGATGCCCTGGGAGTACTTCCGCAGTGCCTCGAGCGAAGGAGTAGTCACCTGCTCCAACCGAGGCGTTTCCTCCAGCGAGCGCAGCGACTCCCCGATCCGCTCCCGCAGCCGCTTGGACAGTCCCCCGACCGCCTTGAGGATCTCGCTGGAATCACGGGCTTCCTCGCGGTGGGTCACCAACGCCTCGCCGGTTTCGGCGCTCAGCAGCTCGGCCGAGAGCATGAAGCCGGCACCGGCTTCCTGGATCTCGCCCCGGAGGACCGCCTTGATTCTGCCCCGGGCGGCGACCTCGCGGGCCAGCTCGGGATCGAGGCTGCTCGCAGGCGGACGGGCCATAAGCCGGAGAACCTGACGCACGTAATCGGTAGGAACCAGCGCGATCGAACGCGACTGAGCCAGGTCGATTCGGAGCGCCTGGGTCACGACTCCGCCCAACATGCTGTCGCTGGTACGGTTCACGAAATCGGCCACCAGGATCGGCTCGCGGGCGGCCAGTCGCCCTTTCGCGATCAGCGTGCCCACCGGACCAACACCGGCAGCTCGGAGCGCCAAGTACCCTCCGGCCAAGGCGACGAGTGCGCTCAAGGCCGCCGCGCCGCCGCCGAGAGCCCGGCGCCAGGTGAAGAGCGCGTGATGCAGTCCGGCGGGCACGGCCCTCGGATCGGCGACCCGCTGGTTGTGGAGGACGGCGGTGACCAGGATGACCGGCAGCCCAATGCACAGCAGTGCCACCGCGCTGGGAAGGAACCAGTCGGGCATGCCGACAAGGGTCCTGAGAGCCCAGGCCGCGCCTAGCACCAGAGCGGTGGCGAGCAGATAGAGCCCGATCACCTGGGCCGGGGGCCAGCGGCGGACCGATGAGGCTACGGGCGTGGCTTCGGTCGGCGTGTACTGGGCAGCGAGCGCCCGCACCACTTCCTGGGCCGACTGGACCCGGTCGGGCGGCTGTTTCTCCAACAACCGCATCACCAGCGTCGCCAGGGGCGGGGGGACCGAGGTCCTGACCTCCGAGAGCGGCCGGGCCGGCCGGGTGACGTGGGCAGCGATCACCGCCTGCGCGGTCGGACCGGCAAAGGGTGGCCGCCCCGCCAGCATCTCGTAGGCCACCACCCCGAGAGCATAGAGGTCGGCCCGGTGGTCCACGTGGGGATCGGCGCTGGCCTGTTCCGGGGCCATGTAGGACGGCGTGCCGAGCACGATGCCGGTGGCGGTCAGGGCGTCGGTCCCGCCCGCATCGGTGAACGCCTTGGCAATCCCGAAATCAGTGACGACCGCATGCCCCTGTGAGATCAGAATGTTGTCGGGCTTGATGTCGCGATGGACGACGCCGTGGGCGTGAGCCCCGGCCAGCGCATCGGCCACATCGCGCAGCAACCGCACCGCCTCGTCGATCGGCAGCGCGCCTTCCCGGGCCAGCTTGGCGCCGAGCGACTCCCCCTCGATCAGCGGCATGGTGTAGAACAGCAGGCCGCCGGCCTCACCCGAGGCCAGCAACGGCACGATATGAGGATGCTGCAGCCGGGCCGCGACCCGCACCTCGCGGGTGAAGCGGTCCGCACTCAGGATCTCCGCGATTTCGGGGGGCAGGACCTTGAGAACCACCAGCCGGCCGAGTGCCAGCTCCTCAACCAGGAAGACGCGGCTCATGCCGCCTCCGCCCAGCTCGCGGTCGATCCGGTAGCGGCCGGCCAGGGAGGTGCGAAGCCGCTCCATCAGGTCGGGCTGGGGTCCGACTATCGCCAGATATTCCTCCCGAGATTCCCCAGTTGGCCACTCACCGGGCGACGAACTTCCGGGCGGCAGTGATTTCGGCCCGATCTCCGTCCCCTTGCTGCATCAACTCGAGGAACTGGCCGTAACCGGCTGCGGCGGCGGCGCGGTCTCCGGCCAACTCCGCCGCGCGGGCGGCGCCGAAGACGCTCCGGGCCCGACCCGGCTCGCGGTCGAGCGTCTTGAGGTAGGCTGCGCGGCCCGCTGCAAAGTGGCCGGCGGCCAGATGCATGTCGGCCTCGAGCTCGCGAGCCGGCAGCAGCTCACCAGGCGTGACCGCCTTCTTCTCCGTGACATCCTCTAGCTCAGCCGCCGCGTGTGCCAGCGTCAGTCCGCCCGTGGTGTCACCCGCCGCGAACCTGACCCAGGCCTCCACGGCCTGCCGCTTGATGTCCGAGATCCGGGCCCAGTCGGGCTCGGACCGGGAGGCAAACACCTTGGTGATGGAGTCCAGCGCGGCCACCTCAGCGCGTCCCAGAGCCACCTTCCCGCTGCGGGCCGAGCCGATCCCGCGGGCGAAGCGGACCAGCATGGCGGCCATCGGCAGCGCCGACGGGCCGGGGGGCGGGACAGCGGCCGCACGCTCCCATTCGCCTCGCTCGAGGGGAATGCGGAGCGCCATCGCGGTCCGGTTGTAGCCGCCCACGACCGTGGCCATGAGCGCGGCGGTGCTGAGGCTGTCGGCCGTCTGCACGGCCTGACGGGCGTCCCGGTCCCTTCCCTGCTGGAGGTAGCTGTACACCGCATAGTCGAGCGCGTGAAGCTGCTCCCCCTGGACCCCGCGCAGGCGCTGCGCCCGGGCATAGGCTACCCCGGCCTCGAAGGCCTTCCGGTTGGACGCGATGGTCTCGTCCCACATTCCCAGCCGCACGAAGATGTGCGACGGCATGTGCTGGGCGTGGGGCGCCGAGGGCGCGATCCGGGCGTACCGACGCGCGGCGTCCAACCCCAGGTGCGCCAGCTTGGGTGAGTCGTTGGCGTGGATGATGTAGTGGGCCAGGCCCGGGTGATCGGCGTGCCGGACGAAAAGCGGGTTCAGCAGTGCGGCTGCCTGTTTCTGCCGGGCGTAGGTCGTATCGGTTGGGGGAGCGGTGGCCACCAATGACAAGGCATAGTAGATGGCTACCTCCTCGTCATCAGGGTGGGCCTGATGGACCCGGGCCAACGTGTCGGAATAGGCCCGGAGACGAGCCGCGCTGGAGCTGCTGGACGCGTCATGGTAGAGCGCGCCTCCTGCTGCGATGAATCCCGCCTCCCGAGAGGTCTTGCCACCCATCATCCGGGCCCGCTCCGCTGCTTCCCTGCCTTTGGCGAGCGCCTCACCTGAAGGACCACCGGCGAAGGGGTTACCCCACGAGTTCATGGCCAGGCCCCACCAGGCCATGGCGCAGGATGAATCGGCTGCCAGCACAGCACGGAATGCGTTGTCGCCCTGCTCCCACCAGAAGGAGTGCAGGACCGCCATGGCACGCTCGAAGCGGCGCTGGGCCTCGCTGCTGCACGACACCGGGAACACCACCCGGCCCAGTTGTTCGGTTCCCTGGTGGGCGTGTTCCTGGGCGCTCACAATAGGGCCGGGGAGCACGGCGACCAGCGCGATCAGAGAATGGAAGGGCCGCATGGCTTACCTCACCGCGATGACACTGGGGCGTTGCTGCCAGGTGCTCAGCTAGATCCAGATGCCGGGCTCGGTGGCGTCGAGACTCAAAGTTCCCGCCAGCCAGGCCTCGGCCTCCTCGACCGCGCTGAACACGGTGGCCTCCTGAAAGTGTTGCTTCGCGAAAGTCTTGAAAATGAGTCCCACGCTGACCACCGCCTCACGGTTGGCGACGATGGCGCAGTGAACGAATTGGACCCGGCTTCGGACCCGGCCGACTTCTCCCGCCGCCACCCGGATCTGACCGCTGTCAGGGATCGTGGTCAACTGAGTCAGATCGAGCAGCACGTCCAGCTGGGCGGGACAGGCCGGGTCGTTGGTCAGCGCGAAGAAGTGCTCCAGGACTTCCTTGAGCGTGACCACCTCGGCGCAGCGGGTGCGGATAAGAGCCCGGGTCGGATCAATCTGGTAGGTAACCGGCATGAAGCCGCCGCCCTGGAGTGGTCCACCGACCTAATCTAGGGGTCCCAAGCGGAATCCGCAGGAGTTGTGCTGGATGCCGCCCCGGATGATGATCATGTACGCCTGGTCCCTGTTCCTGCTCCCCGCTCCCTGCTCCCTGCTTCCTGTAACCCGAGGCATTTCATGCGACCATTGACCCTAGCCCTGCTGATGTCCCTGGCCGTTCCGGCTCGGGGAACGGCAGATCAGGCCGATTCCCTCGCCCTGCTGGAACGGGCCCGCCGGCTGCATCGCGAGGTGCCGGCCATCGATACCCACAACGACCTGCCCACCATGATCCACAGCCGGGCGGCCGGGGACCTCCGCAAGATGGACCCGAACGGCCGGCTCGACATCGACACCGACCTTCCCCGGCTGCGGCAAGGACTCATCGGCGCCCAGTTCTGGGCGGCATATGCGCCCTCTTCATATATCGACAAGGGCGCCGCGCGTTACACGCTGGAGGAGATCGACATCATCAAGCGGTTCACGGCCAAGTCCCCCGTCCTCGAGTTCGCCACCACCGCGGCCGACATCGAACGGATCTTCGCCAAGGGCAAGACCGCCTCGCTGATCGGGATCGAAGGCGGCCACGCCATCGAGAACTCCCTCGGCACGCTCCGGATGTTCTACGAGCTGGGCGTGCGGTACATGACGCTGACCCATAGCGGCACCACCCCGTGGGCCGATGCCGCCACCGACGCCCCCAAGCACGGCGGCCTGTCGGCCTTCGGTGAGGAGGTGGTGCGGGAGATGAACCGGCTGGGGATGATGGTGGACATCTCCCACGTCTCGGACGCCACCATGCTGGACGCGCTCCGGGTGAGCGCGGCACCGATCATCTACAGCCACTCCTCGGCCCGGGCGCTGGCGAATCACGTGCGCAACGTGCCCGACAGCATTCTGGCGCTGATTCCGAAGAACGGCGGGGTGGTGATGGTGAACATCTTCCCCGGGTTCATCAACGCCACCGCCGCGAAGCAGACCGCGACTATCCTCGACAAAGAGCGGGAATTCAACCGCC
>DASWKS010000162.1:0-7331 GCA_036396495.1 Gemmatimonadales bacterium | reverse complement strand
CAGGGGGCGCGGGTCGCGGTTCAGGGATTCGGCAACGTCGGATCCATAACCGCAATGCTGATGGAAGAGCAGGGCATGAAGGTGATCGGGGTGAGCGACCACAGCGGCGCTGTTTACAATCCCCGGGGACTCGATGTGAAGGAGACGATGGCCTGGACCGCCCAGCATCGGACCCTCGACGGATATCCCTCGGGAGACCGGATCACCAATGCCGAGCTGCTGCAGTGCGATTGCGAGGTGCTGGTCCCCGCGGCGCTGGAGAACCAGATTACGGCCGACAACGCGGCCCAGATCAAGGCCCGCGTGATTTGTGAAGGAGCCAACGGTCCCACGGCCGCCGCGGCCGACCCCATTCTCGAATCCAACGGGATCTTCGTCATCCCCGATATCCTGGCCAACGCGGGTGGCGTGACCGTCAGCTATTTCGAATGGGTCCAGGACCGGGGGGGCTACTTCTGGGATGAGGACACGGTCAACCAGCGGCTGGAACGGATCATGGAGCAGTCGTTCGACCAGGTCGCGTCGATGTCGGACAAGCATCACGTGAGCATGCGGGCCGCCTCCTACATGCTGGCGATCGACCGGGTGGCCGAAGTGCACCGGCTGCGCGGACTGTATGCCTGACGGACGGACGGACTGGCGGACGGACTGGCGGACGGACGGGCGGGCGGACGGGCGGACAGGCGGACAGGCGGAGGGACGGACTGACGGGCGGTGGGCTCGGTGCATATCCTGGCCATCGGGAAACTCAGACCCGCGCTGCGCGTGGTGGCGGACGAGTACCTCCGCCGGCTCGGGCGCTACGTTCGGGTCGAGGAAAGGGAGCTCCCTGAGGCGGGGAAGGCGGGCAACGCCACCGCCCAGCGGCGGGAGGAAGCTGCCCGTCTGCTGGGTGCGCTCCCGGCCGATGCGGTGGTGATCGCGCTCACCCGCGAGGGAGACGGCTGGAGCAGCGCCGATCTGGCTCGCCGGCTGGGGCGCTGGCGCGATGGCTCGAGACCAGTGGCTTTCCTGATCGGCGGCGCCGAGGGGCTTGCCGGCGACCTGCTCGAGCAGGCGACCCAGCGCTGGAGCCTGAGCCCGTTGACCCTGCCGCACGAGCTGGCGCGAGTCGTCGTGCTAGAACAGATCTATCGTGGCTTCACCATCTTGGCGGGGGAGAAGTACCACAAGGCACGGTGAACGGTAAACAGTAAACAGTGGACGCAGGGACCGCGAATTATTCCCTGTTCACCGTTCACCGTTCACCGTTCACTGTTCACCGTTTGTTGTTCACTGTTCACTGTTCACTGTTAGCCGCCTCGAATCCGGTTCATGCGCATCGTCACCACCCCGCTGGCCCCGTCCGTCCCGCTTCCGCCACTGTCCCGCTCCGGTGGCGTGGCGGAGTCGCTGCTCGCGGCATTGGTCGCGGCCCCGGGGGTGGAGGCCATTCGCAGCCGGCTGCGCGATCCCGCCGTGGTGGTGGTCACCACCGGCCAGCAGCCGGGGCTCTTCACCGGACCGCTGTACACCCTGTACAAGGCGCTCTCCGCTTCGGCCATCGCCCAGGAGCTGGAGCACCGCTGGGGCCGGCCGGTGGTGCCGGTGTTCTGGGCCGCCGGGGACGATCACGATTATGCCGAGGCCCGCTGGGCCAGCTGGCTCGACGGCCACGGCGAATTGGTGACGGCCACTCTGCCGGATCGAGCTCCCGACGCGCCGCTTACCGCGATGGCGCGGCTGCCGTTGCCGGCCGAAGTGACCGGCCTCATCGAGCAGCTGGAAGGTGCCGTACCGGCGTCCCCCCAGCGGGAGCAGACCCTGGCCTGGCTGGGACGTCATTACGCTCCCGGGCGAACCCTGGGCGCGGCCTACGCCGGTGCGCTGGCCGAGCTGTTCGCCCCGCTGGGCATCGCCTGCTTCGACAGCACCCACCCCAGCGCCAAGGCGGCCATGGTCCCGGTCCTGATGGAGGCGCTGGGCCGCGCCGCGGAGCTGGATCGGGCCCTGGCCGACCAGGCGTCGGCGCTGGCGGCGGCCGGCCGCCCCATCACGGTCCCGGTGGGCGACGGTGCGACACTCGTGTTTCTGGAGGACGGAGCGGGCCGCGACCGACTGGTGCTGGACCAGGGCAGCTTCGTCGCGCGGCGGTCCGGGACCCGCGCCACCCTGGCGCAGCTGGAGACCATCGCGGCCGCGATGCCGGAGCGCCTGTCGCCTAACGTGCTGCTCCGGCCGGTCACCGAGAGCGCGTTGCTGCCCACCGTGGCCTATGTGGCCGGCCCGGGTGAGCTGGCGTACTTCGCCCAGTGCACTCCGCTCTACGACCGGCTGGGTGTGCCGGCCCAGCTGCCGGTCCCGCGCTGGTCCGGCATCATCGTCGAACCCCGGGTCGACCGGGTGCTCGAGAAGTTCGGCGCCACCCTTGCCGACCTGCTGGAACCGGGCACCGCCCTGGAGGGCCGGGTGATCCGTTCCCACCTGCCGGCCGCGCTGATCGCCGCCGCGGATCGCCTGCGGCAGGCGATGGACCATGAGTACCACACGATTCTAGACGGGGCCATCCAGATCGACCCCACGCTGGAGCGGCCGGTGGGAGCTGCCCTCCACCATGCCCAGACCGGCCTGTCCGATATCGAAAAGAAGATTCAAGCTCACCTGAAGAAGCGGGAAGCGACCGAGCTGAGTCAGATCGGGCGGGCCCGCTCGGCGGTGGCGCCGGGCGGAAAGCCGCAGGAACGGGTGCTCACCGGCGCCGCCTGGTTGGCGCGTTATGGGCCGACCTTGCTCGACCAGGTCCGGGCAGAGGCTGCGGGCTGGTACGCCGGCGCCCTTGCTGCCCGGGCCGGGGCGTCCTAGACTCCGACCAGCCATGGGGATCCTGCTGGTCGGGCTCATCATGTTGGTAGCGCTCCTGATTCCGATCTTCGGGATCGTGGTGGACTCGCCCATCGGCCGCGCCATCGCCCGACGGCTCGAAGGGCCGGAACAGGCCGTCGCCCCCAACCTCATCGACTTGGGCAAGAAGGTGGAGCTGCTCGAGGCCGAAGTCGACGACCTCACCCGCGCGGTCGAGAATCTCCGAGACGAGAATCAGTTCCTGCAGCGGCTCCTGGAGGAGTCGCCCGGCCGCCAGTCGCTGCCACCCCGCTCCACCCCCTGAAAACCGCGCGCCGTCCCGCCGCCGTGTTCGTCGCGGGCGGCATCATGTTGAGCCGCCTGGCGGGACTGATCCGGCAGCGCGCGCTGGCGCACTACCTCGGACTGGGTGACCAGGCCGACGCCTTCGCCGCGGCCTTCCGGATCCCCAACATCATCCAGAATCTGTTCGGCGAAGGCGCGCTGTCGGCCGCGTTCATTCCGGTCTACGCCCGCCGACTGGGCGCCGGCGATCCGGAGGGAGCCCGGCGCGTGGCCGGCGCGGTGCTGGGCCAGCTCGGCCTGGTGATCAGCCTGGTGGTGCTGGCCGGCGTGCTGAGTGCGCCGCTGCTGGTCGCCGGGCTCGCTCCCGGGTTCGAAGGAGAAAAGCGAGCTCTCACGGTCCTGCTGGTGCGGGTGCTCTTTCCCGGCGCGGGGCTGCTGGTGTTTTCGGCCTGGTGCCTGGGGATTCTCAACAGCCACCGGCGCTTCTTCCTCTCCTACGCCGCCCCGGTGGCGTGGAATCTCGCGATCATCATCACGGTCCTCTGGGCCGGGCCACGCCTGGATCCGGCCGGGGTGACGGTCGCGGCCGCCGGGGCGTCGGTGGCCGGCAGCCTGCTCCAGGTTCTGGTGCAGCTGCCGCTGGCGCGGCGACTGGCGGAGCGGCCGCCGGTGAGCCTGGGGCGGGGCGACCCTTTGGTGGGCGAGGTGCGCGGCGCCTTCGCGCCGGCGCTGCTCTCGAGGGGCGTGGTGCAGGTGAGCGCGTTCGTGGATTCCTTCATCGCCAGTCTGCTGCCCACCGGGGCGGTGGCGGCGCTCACTAATGCCCAGCTGCTCTATCAGTTGCCGGTGAGTCTCTTCGGAATGTCCATCGCGGCCGCCGAGCTGCCGGCCATGGCCTCGGCCACCGGTAACGCGGAGGAAGTGTCGGCGGCGCTCCGGCAGCGGCTGCGGCAGGCCGGCGAACGAGTGGCCTTCTGGGTGATTCCGAGCGCCGCCGCGTTCATGGCGCTGGGCCATATGATCGCGGGCCTGGTGTTTCAGAGCGGACGGTTCAGCGCGGCGGACGCCCGATACGTGTGGGGCATTCTGGCGCTGGCGTCGGTGGGACTGCTGGCCTCGACCCTGGCCCGGCTGTTCGGAAGCGCCTTCTTCGCGTTGGGCGACACCCGGACGCCCTTCCGCTGCGCCGCGACCCGGGTCGCCCTCGCCACGGTATTCGGCTTCCTGGCAGCCTGGTTCGGACCCGGATTGCTGCAGCTCGACCCCAAGTGGGGCGTGGCCGGACTGGGACTCGCCTCCGGGCTGGCGGGGTGGGTGGAATTCGGGCTGCTCCGGCACGCGCTGCGACAGCGGATCGGCGAAGTCCGGCTTCCGCCGGGCCGCGTGGCGGCGCTCTGGATGGCGGCCGGGGGCGGTGCCCTGGCCGGCTGGGGGGTGCTGCTGCTGCTCCCCGATTCACCCCTGTTCCTCCGTTCGATCGTGAGCCTCGGGGCTTTTGGGGTGGTCTATCTTTTGATCACATATCTCCTCGGGATCCCCCAGGCGGTGGGGCTGTTGAGGCGGTGAAGCCGTTCCGAGTTCCGGGTACCGTGTTCCACGTGCGGTGCCTGGTTCGGTTCCCCGGGGCAGGTGCTAGGTGCACCTGATTGTCATCGGGGCGAAGCTGGTCTCATGAATCCGCACCCGGCACCGGTCACCGGCACCGCACCTAGCACCGCACGTGGAACTCGGAACCCGGAACCTGGAACTGGTAGTGTCCGCCCTCGCCCGCAAACTCACGACCCTCCCCGCCGGTCCCGGCGTCTATCTCTGGAAAGACGCCGAGGGGAAGGTGCTGTATGTCGGGAAGGCCAAGAGCCTGCGTTCCCGGGTTCGCAGCTACCTGGCATCGGACCACAGCGGGAGCGTCAAGAACGCCCGGCTGCGCCAGCTGATCGCCGATGTCGAGACCATCGTGGTGTCGAGCGAGGCCCAGTCGCTGCTGCTCGAGAACAATCTGATCAAGGAGCACCAGCCCCGTTTCAACATCCGGCTCAAGGACGACAAGAGCTATCCCTGCATCGCCGTCACGCTCCAGGAGCCCTTTCCCCGGGTGCTGGTCACCCGCCGGCGCAATCTGCCCGGGGCCCGCTACTTCGGCCCCTTCACCGACGTGGCCGCCATGCGGCGGATGCTGGCGATCGTACGCCGCATCTTCACGGTCCGCAGCTGTTCCGACGATCTGCCCCGGGAGCCGCGCGACCGGCCTTGTCTCGATTACCACATCGGGCGCTGCCGGGCCCCTTGTGTGGGATGGCAGGATCAGCCGGACTACCGCGGAATGATCACTGAGGTCGTGTCCTTCCTCGAGGGCGACACGGTCGACGTACGCACCCGGCTGCGCCAGATGATGCAGCAGGCGAGCGATCAGACCGACTTCGAACGGGCCCGCGAGCTGCGCGACACCCTGCGCTGGCTGGAGCAGGTCGAGGCGCCGTCCGAGGTGGAAGTCACCACGCGGGGTGATGCCGACGTGATCGGCTTCGCCCGCGACGGCGACGACGCGGTGGGGTTGTTTCTGCGAGTGCGAGACGGCCGCGTGGTGGCTCGCGACCACCGGTTCCTGGAGAATCTGGAAGAGGAGCGGGACGAGGATGTGCTGAGCGCGTTCATCGTACGGTACTACGTCCCGGCCGAGGATCGCGGGCGCCGGCTGATGCTTCCCTTCGCCCCCGCCAACCTGCCGGAGCTGGAGACGCTGGTCCCGGATGCGGTGGTGAACATCCCGCGCCGTGGCCGCGCCTGGCGGCTGGTGGAGCTGGCCGATCAGAACGCCCGCCACCTGTTGGAGAGCCTGCGCCTGGAATCGTTCGCGGTGGAGGAGCGGGCCGAAGACCCGGTCTATGCGCTCGGCCGCGACCTGGGCCTGTCGTTGGTGCCCCGCGGTCTGGTGTGCGTCGATATCTCGCACAACCAGGGCCGCGACATGGTGGGCTCGCTGGTCTGGTTCGAAGCCGGCCGGCCCAAGAAGTCGGAGTATCGCAAGTTCCGCATCAAGGGACTGGCGGAGCAGGACGATTTCGCCGCGATTCACGAGGTGGTGAGCCGCTATCTCAAACGCCGCTGCGACGAGCACCTGCCGTTGCCCGACCTGATGGTGATCGACGGGGGGAAGGGGCAGCTCTCTGCGGCCCTGGACGCGGCCCGCGCCCTGGACCAGGCCGATCTGCCCATCGTCAGTCTGGCAAAGCGGGACGAAGAGGTCTTTCTTCCCGGGCGGCCCGAACCGGTCCGGTTGTCACGCCGCAGCAGCTCATTGCGCTTGCTGCAGCGGATCCGGGACGAAGCGCACCGCTTCGGCCTGGCCTACAATCGGAACCGGAGGACCCAGCGCACCCTCACCTCGGAGTTGCTGGAGATCCCGGGGGTGGGTCCCAACCGGCGGCGCGCCTTGTTGGAGCGCTTCGGCAGCCTGGCCGGGGTTCGCAGTGCCACCGTGGCCGAACTGGCCGACGTCGCCGGCGTGTCGACCGGAATGGCGGCTCGTATTCACCAGTATCTCGTGGACCATCCATGACGAGCGCCGCAACCGCAGTCCTCGATTGGTACCTCGAATGCTCCGAATGCGGCGCCACCCGCGGCCCCGAGGGCGTGCCCACGGTCTGCGAATGCGGGCGCCCCTGGCTGGTGCGGTACCCCGACCGAGTCCATCCAGTCACCGAACGGGCCGAGCTCCGGCGCCGGCATGGCATGTGGCGCTACCGGTCCTTTCTTCCGCTGGCCGGGGGGGAGCCGCCGGTGTCGCTGGGCGAAGGCGACACGCCGCTGCTCAAGGTGCCGCGCCTCGGCGCCGATCTGGGCTTGCCGGGGCTCTGGGTAAAGGACGAAGGCGCCAATCCGACCGGGTCGTTCAAGGCGCGCGGCCTGAGCGCCGCGCTCACTCGAGCCGTCGCCGCCGGTGTCACCCGGTTTACCCTGCCCACGGCCGGCAACGCCGGCATCGCGGCATCAGCCTACGCCGCACGAGCGGGCGCCGAGGTGAAGGTGTTCGCTCCCCGCAGCACGCCCGCCACCATTCTGCGGCAGATCGAGCTGTTCGGCGGACAGCTGGTGCTGCTCGACGGCCATATCGGCGATTGTGGCAAGGCCTCCCGCGCCTGGGCCGCCGAGACCGGCGCCATGGATCTCTCCACCTTGCGGGAGCCCTACCGCATCGAAGGCAAGAA
>DASWKS010000161.1:0-2899 GCA_036396495.1 Gemmatimonadales bacterium | reverse complement strand
CCAGATCCACCGAAACCGCCGATACTGCTCGAGGCTCGAATCCCAGATCCAGTGCATTCACCGCGCGTATGCTCCGGAGGAACAGGCCGGCGCCGATCAGAAGCGCGGTCGAAAGACTGGTCTGCACCAGCAGGAGGGTTCCCCGCAACCGCCTCGCGTGGGCTGCCGTGGCCCGTGGCCCGCCATGCAGCTGGGTCGCTACGTCCACCCGGGTGGCGCGGAGCAGCGGAAAGAGTCCCGCCGCCAACGCGGCCAGCAGGGTGGTGCCGAGCGTCACGATCAGCACCCTGGGGTTGAGGGTTCCTTCGTCCCACGCGGTACCGGGGAGCAACACCGCCCGAATCAAGTCGGTTCCCCAGGCGAGAACGGTGATCCCCACCAGGGCGCCGAGTCCGGCCAGCAACAGGCTTTCGGTGAGCAGCTGGCGAAGCAGCCGTCCGCGCGATACCCCCAGGGCCAATCGCACGGCAAACTCGCCCCGCCGCATGAGCCCCCGCGCCAGCATCAGATTGGCGATGTTGGCGCACCCGATAACCAGCAGGATGGCCGCCACACCGAGCAGCCAGGCCGAGACCCGGCCGGTCCGGTCCCGGGCCATCGGATTGGCGCCCGCGACCAGCGTGCCGAGGCGGGTCACCGCCAGGCGATGAAACTCGCCTCGATCGTCGAGGTGGGTGGCCCGGTAGGCGTGGGTGGCGTCGCTCTCCGCGGCGCCATCGGTGACGCCGGGCCGAAGCCGGGCGAAGACCTGCAACCACTGCGAATCCCGGTCGGTTCGCCAGGTGGTTTCCCCGAACACGCCTAACGTCAAGGTCGACATCGGCAGCCAGAGATCCACCGGCGACAATTCGGTACCGTTGAACCCGCGCGGCGTCACCCCGATGACCGTGAAGCGCTGACTGCCGAGCGGGATAGTCCGGCCCAGGACCGCGCTATCACCCCCGAAGGCCGACCGCCAGAACGCATGTGACAGCACCGCCACCGGCGTGCCGGCAGGCGCCTGATCTTCCGGCTCGCCGAAGTAGCGGCCCAGGAATGCCGGAACTTCCAGCAGGGCGAAGTACTGGCCGGTGACGAGGGCGGCGTTCACCGGACGGGCCGAGGGACCGATACCATAGGAATAGACCACCTGGTCCATCGCGGCCACTTGGCTGAAGCTGCGGGTCCGGTCGCGGTAGTCCTCGAAGTGCGGGTAGGACAGCGAGACTCTGGGATCGCCCAGCCCGTTGATCCAGCGCGCGACCAGCACCCGCCGAACCTGTTCCGGATGGCCGATGCCGGCGGGCGGGCGCAAGAGCAACCGGTCGGCCACGCCGAACATGGTGGCGTTGGCGCCCAGCGCGAGGCCTAACGTGAGGATCACCACCAACGCGAAGCCCGGGGCTCGCCGCAGCCCGCGCCACGCCAGGGTGAGATCTTTTCCCATTCCACTCAACGCGCTCCCCAGCGGCTGGGATGGCTGCAGTCCCATCCCTCGCGACATCCGGTCGAGCAGCCGGGAGGCACCCACTCGAGCCTGGGCCATCCGCCCCGACCCACCCCGGGCGGCCTCGGCCAAAGCGACCGCGTACTCCGTGGCGGACGAAGGACGCTGCCCCCGCTCCAGCGACATGGCCCGTTGCAGCAGGTCCACCACCGGACGGGGAACCTCGGGCGCCCACTCGCGGAGGTCGGGCGCCGGCGCCCGGAATCGGCGGGTGACGATCTCCCGGGTGGTGGTACCCTGGAACGGCGGACGGCCCGCCAGCATCTCGTATGTCACGCAGGCCAGGCTGTAGACATCGGACCGGACGTCGAGATCCGGATCGCCGTTGGCCTGTTCGGGACTGACGTAGGCCGGGGTGCCGGCGGAGAAGTCCAGCTCCCGCCTGAGGCCGGCCCACTCCCGGGACTCGCTATGCAGCTTGCGGGCGATGCCGAAGTCCATCACGTACGGATGGCGGCCATGCAGCAACACGTTCTCCGGCTTGATATCGCAGTGGAGCACCTGCTCACCGTGGGCGTGCTCCAGCGCAGCCGCGATGGGGCTGATGAGAGAGACGACCTGGCCCGCGGTCAGCCGGCCCTCGCTCGAGAGCAGGTTCCGGAGCGAGCCATCCCGGATCCAGGGCATCACATACCACGGTTGCTCTGCCGCCTCCCCCGAGTCGAAGAGGGGCAGGATGTTGGGATGCTGCAGCCGGGCGACGAGGGCGATTTCCTTGAGCAGTTCCGCTGCGCCGATGCCGCCGATCGCCTCGGTGGACATCACCTTGAGCGCCACCTGGCGGCCGTGCTGGACATCCATCGCCAGATACACGGTACCCATGCCGCCCTGCGCCAGCTCGCGAATCAGGGAGTACCTGTGGCGGATGGCTTGCTTGAACTCGAGCTCAGTGTCGGGAACCGCCCCCTCCTCGATCGCAAAGAGGGCGTCAAACGGGACCCCGAACACCTCCAGCATTCGTTCCCGGGTCAGGGGAGAGGGGAAGGGGTGTTTGCCATTGACGATTTCGGACCAGTGGCCTCGGGAAAAGCCGAGCTTGATTGCCCAATGGTTCTGGCTGAGGGAGCTGGCCGCCACGATCCGGACCAGCTCGTCACGTTTCAGACGGACACGCACCGGGGCTTCTCGTTCGAGGGTTCATCAGGAAAGATGTTTAAACTGGGTCAATCGTTGGATGGGCAGTAGGGAAACCACCGAAAAAGTGTTCGTGATCGTTCGACCGACGGGTCGACCACCTCCACTGGCGGCCCGGGCAGAATGCGGCGCAGGATCTGCGGCCTGGTCAGCGGTTGGGGGTCGGCTGCTTGACAGATCCCCAAGGTCGCAGTCTCATCGTGGCCATGTGGCAGCCCCGCCGCGTCGCGCGAGCAGTCCGGTTCCTGACCGTTTGCACCCCGGTCTTCCTTCTCTATT
>DASWKS010000160.1:0-14845 GCA_036396495.1 Gemmatimonadales bacterium | reverse complement strand
TGGCACCGCAACCGGCGGTGCAGATCCAGGACGCCAGCGGCAACCCGGTCGCGCTGGCGGGGCGCACCATCACCGCGGTGTTGGCGACGACTCCAGGAGGGGGCGGTTCGACCCTCAGCAACGCCACTACCACGAGTGGTGCCAACGGCGTGGCGACGTTCAGCGGCCTGACCATCTCGGGACCGTTAGGCAACTATACCCTGCGGTTCCAGAGCACCGGGCTGGATCCGGTCAGCTCGGACGTCATCACCCTGATCGCCGGCGCACCGGCCAGCATCACTTTCGCGACCCAGCCGCCCTCGTCCGTCCAGAACGGACAACCCTGGAGCGTCAGTCCGCGGGCGCGGGTCCGGGACGACGACGGGAATCCGGTCCCGGGCGTGACGGTGACGGTGGCCCTCCGGACCGGATTGGCCTCGGCAGTCTTGGGCGGCACCCTGACCCAGATCACCGGGAGCGACGGGATCGCGACCTTCCCGGGTCTCTCGCTGACGGGGCTGCTCGGCAACTACCGGATCGGCTTCAACGTGGGCAACCTCGCCTCATCCAACTCCAGCAGCATCGAGCTGGAGGAGGGACCGCCTGCCAAACTGGGGATCACCACCGCCCCCTCGTCAACCGCGGCGAATGACCGGCCCTTCCCGGTGCAACCGGTGATCCAAGTGCAGGACGTGGGCGGCAATCCGGTCGACGCCGACGGGCTGATTGTCACGGCCTCGATCGCGAGCGGCGGCGGCACGCTGGGTGGTAATACCTCGGATGAGACCAGCGGGTCGGGCCGAGCCGTGTTCTCCGGCCTCAAGATCACCGGCACGGTGGGCCCCCGGACGTTGCGATTCAGCTCGGGCACCCTGACCCCGGTGACTTCGGGAACCATCAACCTGGTGGCCGGGACCGCGACCCGGATCGTGATGGTGACCCAGCCCCCGTCGACCATCGTCGCCAACCAGGTCGTGGTTCCCAATCCGGTGGTGGATCTGGAGGACGTGAGCGGCAACGACGTCGATTCCGCCGGCGTCGTCATCTCGGTATCCCAGGCGAGCGGATCCGGCTCGCTCCAGGGCACGCTGAACCGGAGCACGGCCTCGAACGGCCGGGCGACTTACAACGACCTCCGGTTCAGCGGTACCCCAGGGACCCGAACCCTGGGCTTCAACCGGACCGGACTGGAGGGGGCCGTCTCCTCCAGCGTCGAGGTGACGCCGGCCCCGGCCCAACTGGTAGTCACCACCCAGCCCCCGGCCTCGGCGCGGAGCAGCCTCCCCCTCTCGAGCACGCCAAGGGTGCAGGTACGTGACGCCGGGGGAATCGCTGTTGCGGGGGTGACGGTCAACGCGACGCTGGTCGAGACCGGCTCGCTCAACGGCACGGTCACGGGAGTGAGCGATGCCACCGGGCATGTGACCTTTACCGGGCTCGCCATCAGCGGACCGGTCGGGGTGAAGACGCTCCGGTTCAGCACTCCGGTGTCGGGTGTGCCGGCGGTGAATGCCAATCCCGTGACCCTGGCGGCCGGCCCCGCCACCCAACTGGCGATGGTGACGCAGCCGGGGACCACGGCCACCAACGGCGTGGATCTCTCTCCCCAGCCGGCGGTCCGGCTGGAGGACAGTCAGGGCAATCCGCTCGACTCTGCCAACGCCAGTGTCACAGCGGTTCTGTCCCAAGGGAACGGCACGCTCAACGGCACCAAAACGGTGCTCACCAACGCCAGCGGACAGGCGAACTTCGGCGGGCTGGATATTACCGGGACCGCGCCTGGCCCCTTTGCCATTCGTTTCGATGCGACCGGTCTCAGCAGCATCACATCCGCGGCGATTACGCTGGTGGCGGGGCAGGCCGGCAGTCTCACGGTAGGCACCCAACCACCGGCCAGCATCGCCAGCGGCGCCATCTTCGCGCCCACCGCCATCGTACGCGACGGTGGGGGCAATCCGGTCAGCGGCGTTGAAGTCACCGTGTCCATCGCCGAGGGCGGAGGCAGTTTGAGCGGGTCGGTGACACGCACCACCGGCGCCGACGGGGTGGCCACCTTCTCCGGGCTGGCCCTGAACGGGACGGCCGGCCCGGGACACACCCTGCGCTTCCAGGCCGGAGCCTTGAGCGCGATCTCGAACCCCTTTACCCTGACGGTCGGGGCACCGACCAGCATCTCGATCACGGTCCAACCCTCGGGCAATGCGACCTCCGGAACGGCCTTCAGTCAGCAACCGGAGGTCGAGCTGCGGGACAGCGGCGGCAATCTGGTGAGCGGGGTCAATGTTACGGCGACCCTGGTTCCACAGGGTCTCGCCAGCGGCTCCCTCAATGGCACCAATCCGGTCGCCACGGTCAACGGGCTGGCTGCATTTCCCAATCTGAGCATCACCCGGACGTCGATTCTTTCCAACACGTACCAAATTCGCTTCAGCGCCGCCGAACTGAACGTCCTTTCGAACAGCATCGTCGTGAATTAGGGCGTCTCGATCGCCGGGTAATGCTAGCCAACCGCGCGATGTGTTAGCGCGCTGAAGCTGGAGCGTCGGTTTATAGCGCCACATGAATACCGGACGCTATCGACTGCTCGCGGCGACGGCCGCCCTCGCCATCGGTGCCTGTTCCTCCGACGGAACCGGCGCGGGTGACGTACTGGTCGTCTCTCAGGTCGAGATCGATCCACCGGGTGCGGGATTGGTCGTTGGCGCCACCCAGCAGCTCACCGCCACGCCCAAGACGGCCAGCGGTATCACGGTGCCTAACCGCGAGGTCAGCTGGTCGAGCGACGATCCCAACATCGCGACGGTGTCGGCCAGCGGCCTGGTGACCGGCGTTTCGCTGGGCGAGACCAGCATCAACGCCCGGGTGGACCAGGTGACCGAAAGCGTGCCGGTCAACGTATCCCCCAAGCCGGTCGCTCAGGTCGTGGTGGAGCCGACCTCGGCGACGATTCAGGTGGCGCAGTCCCGGCAGCTGACGGCCACGGTCAAAGCGGCCGATGGAGAAACGCTGACCGGACGGACCGTGGAATTCGAGAGCGATGATCCCACCATCGCCACGGTGTCCACCAGCGGCCTGGTGACCGGCGTTGCCGCCGGACAGACGACGGTGCGAGCGATCTCCGAGGGAAAGGAAGCCGCCGCCAGCATCTCGGTGACCCCGCGTCCGGCGGCGCGGCTCGCGTTCACCACCCAGCCGACCAACGGCATCGCCGGGAATTCCCTGGCCGCGATTCGGGTCGCGGTGCAGGATGAGATCGGCGGGACCGTGCCCAACGCGACCAACGCGGTCAGCATCGCCCTGGATGAGAACCCCGGCAACGCCACCCTGACCGGCACCCTTACGGTCGAGGCCGTGGCGGGCGTGGCTACGTTCTCCAACCTGGAGATCAACCGACCGGCCACCGGATACCGGCTCCGGGCGACCGCCGGGGCGCTGGCCCCGGCGGTGAGCACCACGTTCGCGATCGTCTCCGGCCCGCCGGCGTCGATGGTGATCACGACCCAGCCGTCCGCCACCGCCGCAAGCGGCGCACCCTTCGCGCAACAACCGGTGGTCCAGCTGCGGGACCGGGAGGGCAACAATGCAGCCCAGCCCGGAGTGGCCGTGACGGCCGCGCTGGTCGGGTCGGGCGGCACCCTGGCGGGAACCCTGACGGTCGCGACCGACGCCGGTGGCGCGGCCCGTTTCACCAACCTCCGAATCAGTGGTGGCGCGGGTGAGTACCAGCTTCAGTTCACCGCGCCCGCACTGCCAGCGGTCACGTCGTCGACCATCACCGTGATGCCTTCCGCCTTGGAGATCACGACCCAGCCCTCGGCCAGTGCATCGAGCGGCACGCCGCTGACCCAGCAGCCGGCGGTCCGGCTGGTCGATGCCGGGGGAGACCCGGTGGCGCAATCCGGGGTCGTCATCACCGTGGCGTTGTCCGGCAGCGGCGGGACTCTGAGCGGCGCTACCTCCGCCACCACCACCGGGTCGGGGGTCGCCACCTTCAGCGGACTGACGATCACCGGGACCCCGGGCACCTACCGGCTGGTGTTCAGCTCCAACGGGCTCGCCTCGGTGACCTCATCGCCCATCGAGCTGGGAGCGGGCGCGGCGGCGGAGCTCCGGATCGCGGTCGAGCCGTCGAGCCAGGCGGTGAGCGGGCTGCCGTTCCTGATTCAACCCCAGGTCCAGCTGGTGGATCAGAACGGAACACCGGTCAGCACCTCCGGCGTCACCATCACGGCCTCGCTGGCCTCGGGAAGCGGGACGTTAGGCGGCACCCTGACGGCACCGACCAACGCGTCGGGGCGGGCCGAGTTCAGCGACCTCCGGATCACCGGGTCGGGGGAGCACACCATCCGCTTCAGCGCCGACGGCCTGACCTCGGTGGTGTCGAACCCCATCAACGTCGTCCTGCCGGCTGCCGCGGCACTCGAGCTGCTGACCCAGCCCTCCACCACGGCGGTGAGCGGCGAAGGGTTGGGCACCCAGCCCCAGGTGCGTCTGCTGGATGACAACGGCGACCCCGTCAGCACCGACGGTGTCGTGATCACGGCAACCATCGCGTCCGCCCCGGGCGAGGGGGCCGGGCTCACGAATGATCAGGCCACTACCAGCGCTACCGGAGTGGCCGCGTTCAGCGGGCTGACCATCACCGGGCCGGCCGGGGACTACACGCTCCGCTTTACCTCCGGCTCACTCACCCCCGTGGTCTCGGAGATCATTACGCTCACGGTACCGTCTCCAGGACCGACCCAGCTGATCATTGTCCAGCAACCCGACGATCAGGCAGTCAGCGGCCAGGAACTCGATCCGCAGCCGACCATTCGGGTCGACAACGCCGGAGCCGGCATGCCCGGTGTCGACGTCCTGGCGTCGGTTTCCACCGGTGGCACGCTGCAAGGCGGCACGACCAAGACCTCGGGGAGCAACGGGCAGGCGGTGTTCACCAATCTCCGGATCAAGGCCGCGCCGGGCGTCTACATACTGACTTTCTCGGCGCCAGCCCTTCCGGCCATTGCGCCGGTCTCCTCGTTGCCCATCACCATCAGCGCCAACGTCAGTCCCGCCCCCAGCCCTTAGCCCCCCCACCGGGGACGGTGAAGGTGAGCCGGCCCCGCATGGTGGGAGCCTCTGTGTAGCGCCACAGTACTCGCGCGTCGGTACCTATTACGGTAGCTGACGCGGTATGCTCTTCACTCGTGGTGCTGTGATCGTGCTGGCGGCGGCCGCCGCTCTCCCGGCCTGTTCATCCGAAGAACTTGGCGTGGGCGAAGTGCTGGTCACCTCGGTGGTCGATATCGACCCTCCGGGTGCGGGGATCGGGATCGGCACCACCCAACAACTCACGGCTACCCCGAAAACCGCGAGCGGCATCCCGATCCCCAATCGGGAAGTGGTCTGGTTCACGTCCAACCGGCTGGTGGCGACCGTCTCCAATACCGGCCTGGTGAAGGCGGTGTCCCTGGGACGGGCTGACATCACGGCCGAAGTGGATCAAGTCTCGGCGACGGTGCCGGTCACGGTCACGCCCACACCGGTGGCGGAGGCCGCCCGGGTGCGCTTCACGGATCAGCCGAGCAACGGGATCGTGGGCCAGCCGCTCAGCACGATCAAGGTGGCGGTGCAGGACGTCATCGGCGGCACGGTCGCCAACGCGACCAATCCGGTAACCATCGCGCTGGCCAACAACCCCGGCAACGCGGCCCTTTCCGGCACCCGGACCGTCAACGCGGTCAACGGGGTGGCCACGTTCAGCGACCTGCAGATCAACCGGGCCGGTTCCGGGTACACCCTGCGGGCGACCTCGGGCGAGCTCAGTCCGGCGACCAGCAGTGCCTTCGCGGTCGTCTCTCAGAATCCCTCGTCGCTGGCCATCACCACTCAGCCCTCACCCACCGCGGTCAGCGGGCAGCGGCTGCAGCAGCAGCCGGTGGTGCAGCTGCGGGACAGCGGGGGGAACGATGTGGCAAAGGCCGGGATCGAGATCGAGGCGTCGCTGCAAGGCTCGGGTGGGAAGCTGGGCGGCACCCTGAAGGTGTCCAGCGATGCGAGCGGCAGCGCCCGCTTTACCGATCTCAGGATCACGGGATCGGGAAACTACCGGCTGCGATTCCGGGCCAGCGGTCTCGGATCGGTGGAATCCGGCACGATCAAGGTGACCGCGGACGACGACTGACGGCGCGGCGCCTACGGCCTCAGACGATACAGCATGCGACGATAGGATTTGTGCCGGCGAAAGTGGGCTCCGTCGCGCTTGCCGCTGAAGTGCTTTTCCTCATAGCGCCGGATCTTGTCGCGGAACTTCCACCGCACTACCCGCATCAGCCAGGGATAGGAAGCTTGGGTCCGGGCCAGGATCAGATCGTAGGCGGGGCGGATGGCTTCGGCGTAGGCCCGGTTCAGCAGATCGAACGTAGGCGCGATCCGCTCGGTAATGTCGGTGTCCTTGAGCAGCTCGAAGCGCGACTGGCCCATCAGGGCCTGGTATTTCGGAAAAGACTGCCCTCCTCCGATGGGGCTGGCGGCATTGGTCGGCAGCTTGAAGATGTCCGAGATGAGGATGTATCCGCCCGGGACCAGCCCGGCCTCGGCCTTGGCCAGGGCCGGCTCCGCCTTCATGAAGAGAAAGCTTTCGCTGAACAGAATCAGATCGTAGCTCCGGTCGAGGGTCAGGTCCTCGAACTTCGATTCGAAGACCCGGGCCCGGCCGCCCAGAACTTTCCGCGCCTCCGCCGTGAGGTAGGCATTGGGCGAGACGCAGTCCACGTGGAGGCCGCGGTCGAGCAGCTTGCGGGCGGTGTTCCCCGCCCCGCAACCGACGTCGAGCACCGAGCGCACGCCGGCCGGAATGTCATGCATCAGCTCGTCGGTGTAGCGCGCCTGCGCCAGCGGCAGGTTCTGAGGGGTGAGCTCGAGGTCGTCGGTCCAGTACCCGTAGTGCAGATCGTTCATGCCGATGGCGAAACGGCCTACCACCAGACCCAGGGCCAGGCCGAACTCGGGCGATTGGAGGGCCGGTGCACGTCCGGGCGTGCTGGAATCAGTCAACGGTAGAACTCGGGTCGGGGAAAACGAGGGTTCGCGCGGGCAGAGACTACCACCTCCGCACCCGCCGGTCAACCCAAATGCCGGCTCTTCTGATGGTCGATCCCCCCAGCGACGCACTCCCCATCGGCGGTCAGATGCAGTTGGCTGCGACCCCGCGGAGCGCCAGCGGCCTGGAGATCCCCAACCGCGACGTGACCTGGTTCAGCCGGGGTCCGGACATCGCGACCGTGTCGTCGAGCGGGCTGGTCACCGCGGTCTTCTCGGGCCGAACCGAGATCGTGGCGGTGACCCAACCCTCCACGGTCCAGGTGAAGGTCGGCCGGACCAGACAGCTGGATGTCTTCCTGTTGGCCCTCTCCGGTAAGCCGCTGACCGATCGACCGGTGGTGTTCGAAGGCGACCGGCCGGGCATAGCGGCGGTCAGCAGCTCCAGCCTGGTGGTCGCGGTGGCCCCCGGCGAAACCATTATCCGGGCCCGCTCGGAGGGGAAAGAAGGCACGGCGCGCGTCACGGTCGCTCGATAGGCGCGGCGCGCCCCGGCTGAAACGCTCCGATCCGGGGCGCGTAGGATCAGCCAGACGCCTAAGTTTCGTCTTTCTGTTCCTCCAGGAGCCCGCTACATGTGGCATCGCGCCCTGCTGGCCGGACTGGCCAGCCTGAGCATGGCCCGCCCGCTCGCGGCCCAGGTATTTCCCACCGATGATGCGGTCATCAAGCGACTTTGGGACGAAGGCATGACCCCAAAGTCCCAGGTCGCGCGACTGGCCCAGGTGCTGATGGACTCGATCGGCCCGCGCCTGACCGGCTCGCCGGGACATCTGTCTGCGGTGGAGTGGATGCAACAGCAGTATCGCGCCTGGGGCGTCCCGGTTCGGGCCGAGCGCTATGGGACCTGGCGGGGCTGGCGGCGGAACTATACTCGCCTGGATCTCATCGCCCCACGGTTCCGCTCGCTCGAAGCGACGATGCTGGCCTGGAGTCCGGGGACGAAGGGGCCGGTGGAGGGCGAGGTCGTGCTCGGTCCGGACGTGGCCGACAGCGCCGCGTTCGACGCCTGGCTGCCCAGCGCCCGGGGGAAATTCGTGGCGCTGTATGCCCCACCCGAGCCCAGCTGTCGCGCCCCGGAATCGTGGGAAAAGCTGGCCCGCCCTGAATCGGCCCAACGCTGGAAGGACGACCGCGAACGGATCCGGCGAGAGTACCAGGCGAGGTTCGGCCGATACGGGCGAAACGCTTTCCAGCGTCTCGACGCCGCCGGCGTGGCCGGCCTGCTGAGCGGTCTCTGGTCGGAGGGATGGGGGGTCGACAAGATCTTCTCGAGCGCCACGCGGACCGTGCCTCACCTGCACCTGAGCTGTGAGGATTACGGACTGGTGCTGCGATTGGCGGCCAACCGGCAGGGCCCCCGGCTCCGGCTCGATGCCCGATCGGAGGATCTGGGCGAAGTACCGGTGTTCAACGTGGTCGCGGAGCTCAAGGGAAGCGAGAAGCCCGACGAATACGTGGTGCTGTCGGCCCACCTCGATTCCTGGGATGGTGCCTCCGGTGCCACTGACAACGGGACCGGCACCATCACGATGCTCGAGGCCATGCGGCTGCTCAAGGCCGCCTACCCCAACCCCAAGCGGAGCATCGTAGTGGGCCACTGGGGCGGTGAAGAACAGGGGCTGATCGGGTCGGGCGCCTTCGCCGAGGATCACCCGGAAATCATCACCGGGCTGCAAGCCGCATTCAATCAGGACAACGGGACCTGGCGGGTCGAATACATCAGGATGATGGGCTTCACCCGAGCCGGCGAATTCTTCGCCCGCTGGATGAGCAAGGTACCGCGCGAGATCGAAAACCTGGTCGACTACGACATTCCGGGCGAGCCGGAGCGGGGCGGCAGCGACCACATGTCGTTCATCTGCCGGGGCGCCCCCGGGTTCCGGCTGCAGTCACACTACCCGGACTATCGCCAGTATACCTGGCACACCAACCGCGACACCTACGACAAGATCGTGCTGGACGACCTCCGGAACAACGCGACACTGGCGGCCATGCTGGCGTACCTGGCTTCGGAGGATCCGGAGAAGATGCCGCGGGACCGCCGGGTGCTGCCGACCGGCCAGGGCGGACAACCGCAGCAGTGGCCGGGATGCGGGGCGCCAAGGCGGAGCTCGGGGCGGTAGCGGCTCCATTGCCGATTGACCATTAGTGATTGACAATTACGTACAGTGGAGATCGCGCTGTAATCGTCAACTGTCAATCGTCAATCGTCAATGGAGAGACCGATCCCCCACGAACCTGATCTCATTGTCGGCGCCGGCCCCATCGGTCTCGCCTGCGCCATCTCGGGCCGGCGCCGCGGCACCGATCCACTGGTGATCGACGCCGGCGCGCTGGCCAACTCGATCACTCGCTACCCGATCGGCATGACGTTTTTCACCACGCCGGAACGGCTCGAGATCGGCGACCACCCTCTGGTGTGTGCCGGACAGAAGGCCACCCGGGAGGAGGCGCTCAAGTACTACCGGGGTGTGGTTCGGACCGAGGGACTTCGGGTCCGCACCTGGACCCGGTTGCTGGGAGCGTCACGCGAGGAGGGTCGGATTCGCTGTCGACTCGGCACCCGACTGGGCGAGGAAACCCTGACCTGCGACCGGCTGGTGCTCGCCACCGGATATTTCGATCACGCCAACCGGCTGGGGGTTGCGGGGGAGGACCTGCTCCACGTCTCCCACTGGTTCGACGAGGCCCACCTCAGCGCCGGACAGGATGTGGTGGTCATCGGGGGAAAGAACTCGGCGGTCGAGGCGGCCCTGCTCTGCTTTCGCGCCGGCGCGCGCGTGACCTTCGTGTATCGGGGTCCGGAGCTCAAGCCGAGTATCAAGTACTGGCTGCGTCCCGACTTCGAGAACCGGGTCAAGGCGGGTGAGATTGCGGCTCGCTTCAACGCCCGGATCGTGACGATAACGCCTCGCCAGGTGGTGATCGCCAATGGCGCCGGTGACGAGGAGCGGCTGCCGGCCGACCGGGTCTATGCGCTGACCGGGTATCACCCCGACTTCGAGCTCTTCCTGTCGATCGGCATCAGCTTCGATCAGGAGACCGGTCGTCCCACGCTCGATCGGGAAACCCTGGAAACCAACGTACCGGGGGTCTACCTGGCGGGAAGCGTCACGGCGGGACGGAACATTTCGGAGGTCTTCATCGAGAACGGGCGGTTCGACGGCGAGAAGATCTTCGGCGATCGCACCAGCCGGCGGCGGGCGGAAGAGCGGTACATCAATACTCCACGACCGGTGGGGGAATGAACGTTCCAAGTTCACCGTTCCAAGTGCCACGTGCGGTGCACAGTGCGGTTCCCCGTGCCAGGCGTTCCGCGTTCTACCTTTGCTGGCGCCCAAGCGATTTGGCACCTGGGGCACCTCACTCAGCACCGCACGCAGCACCGCACCCGGCACGCGGAACCAGGAACCAGGAACCAGGAACCCGGAACGTCATTCAGGTGGTTGCGTGAGCACCCTTTCCAGCTGATTCGCCGTAAGCCCCCCGACATAGAACCGCTTGTAGAGCAGCACCGTGGGCGTGCCGGGAATACCTACCCGCTGCGCTTCCCGCCAGCTCTTCGCCACCGCGGCCGCGTAGCGATTGCTCTCCATGCAGGCATCGTAAGCCCCCAAGTCGAGCCCGGCCCCTGCCGCCACCCGCCGGAACACGGTTCGGTGATCGGCCGATTTCGACCATTCGGGCTGGGTCGCGAACAGTCCACCGTGCACCACAAGGGCCTTCGCCTGTCCCTGCTCCAGCGCACAGGCCATGGCGTGGGTGGCCGGTACGGCCTCGGCATGATTGGGCAGCGCGAACAGCAAGTAGCGCCAGCGAACCCGGCCGGTCTCGATGAACCGTCTCCGGATATCGGGCATGGCCTCGACTTCGAAGCGGCTGCAGTCGGGGCACTGGTAGTCGCTGCCTTCCCACACTTCGATCGGCGCCTGGGCCGATCCGATGGTGAAGGTGACGACGCCCACGGGATCGATCGTGACTGCGGCTGGCCTCGCAGCCGAGGCCTGCCGGATCAGATAGAGCAGCGCCCCACCGCCGATCAGTGCGAGGGCCACCAGCCCGTACCGAAAGCGACGAGGCGACATGCCCCCAATCTCCGCCGCATCCCGTGAATTACTGGTGAAGTTCTATCGAAGGAGCCCTTCGAGCCGCGGGGTGTCGAGCGTGGGAGGCCGTCGCGGGAGGTCGAACCAGATCTGCCCCAGCGCGTCGGACAGCGCTTCCGGCACGTTGGCCGACGGCGCGGCCAGACTGGCTTCGAGCTGATCGGGCCGGCTCGCGCCCACGATGATGGAGTCGATGTTCGGCTGGGCCAGGGACCACGCCACCGCCGCGGTGACCGGCGCGAGACCGGCGTCACGGGCGAGCTCGGCGGCGTGCGCGGCCGCGGCGAGATTGGCTTCGTTCCAGTAGCGCGTGCGATAAGTGGCACCGGTATCACCCAGTGTAAAGCGTCCCTCGGTCGGTTCCGTGCCGGCCTGGTACTTGCCACTCAAGAGGCCTCCAGCCAGCGGGTTATACGCCATGACTCCCAGGCCGAAGCGTCGCGCCAGCGGAAGCAACGACTCCTCCGCTTCACGGTAGAGCAGGTTGTGACGGGTCTGCAGCCCGGTGAAGCCCTCGATCCGGAGCGACTGGGCCGCGAGCAGGGCGTCGGTGAGCTCATGAGCTCTCAGGTTGGACACGCCGGCGTACAGAATCTTGCCGGCCGTTCGCAGCTCCTCGAGCCCACGCAGGGTCTCCTCGATCGGCACGCTCGGATCCCAGCCATGACAGAGGTAGAGGTCGATCCGCTCGGTCTGGAGCCGGCGCAGCGAACCCTCGCAGGCCTCGAGCAGGTGCCGCCGGGAATTGCCCCGCTGGTGCGGCGCGGGTCCGCTTGGGAAGTACCCTTTGGTGGCGAGGATCGCCTCATCCCTTACTCCCCGATGGCGGAGCCAGCGTCCCACGATCTGTTCGGTGGCGCCATAGGTCTCGAAACTCATCGGCACCGGATACACATCTGCCGTGTCGATGAAGCGGATGCCGCCATCCCAGGCCCGGTCCATGATCGCGAAACTGGCCACGTCGTCGGCCTGAGCCCCGAAGGTCATCGTGCCGAGGCACAGCTCGGTCACCTTGAGGCCGGAACGTCCAAAGGATCGAAAGCGCATTGCGAACTCTCCGAAACCCCGTCTGTCGAGCGCCGTAAGAAATACGATGCTCCCCATCATTCTGGTATGCCTCACCGCCGCGGACACGGTGGCGCCGGATCTTTCCTGGGTCCGGGCGCGGATGGCGGAGCTGCGGGTACCGGGCCTGGCGGTTGCCGTGGTCGTCGACGGGAAAGTAGCGTGGACTCGTGCCTTCGGCGTGGCCAACCGGTTGACCCGCGACCCGGCCCAGGAGAGTACCGTCTGGCCGGTCGCATCGCTCGGCAAGCCGGTGACCGCCTATGCCGCGCTCCGGCTGGTGCAAGCCGGGCGACTGGAGCTCGATGCCCCGCTGGTTCAGCACCGGCCGGCGCCCGCGTTTCTGCCGCGCGATTCCAGCCGCGATGCCATCACGCTGCGTCATCTGTTGACCCACACGTCGGGACTCTCCAACTACCTGCGCGATCGCACTCGCAGGCTGCGGTTCACGCCAGGCGAACGCTATCAGTATTCGGGTGTCGGTTTCATGTATCTGCAGCAGGTGCTCGAGCAGACCACCGGGCAATCCTTTGATTCCGCCATGGCCGGCCTGGTCTTCGACCCTCTCGAGATGCCGTCCGCGTGGTTCGGGCGGCCCCGAATCGGCGGAGCCGCGGCGACGGTCCACGCGGCGCTGGCCCAGGTACTGCCTCCGGGCGGGATCATGCTCGGCATCTCGGCCATCGGAGCGTGGATCCTGCTGATCCCGGTGTGCGCTATCACCCGCCGTCGCTGGCGCTTCGGGTTGTGGCACGAGATCATGGCGGTCCTGGTGGCGGCTCCGGTAGCGTGGTGGTTGCTGGCTCGGCTGGGTGGGAGCGTGATGGCGCTTTATTTCACCGCCATAGCCGCCCTGGCCTACCTGGGTCCCCTCCTGGTCGCCGCGGCGGTGTTCGCGGCCCTTCGTCGCGCGTCCCTCGCGCTCCGCCTGGCGGCGGTCGGGCTGGTCGTCGCTATCGGTGCCGGAGCCCTTTTCGCTGGGCGGGCTCAACCGGTCCCGTTGCCCACCTGGTACAGCGCCGAAGGCAATGCCGCCGCTTCCCTCCGCAGCTCGATCGGAGATCTGGCCCGATTTGCCGCGGAGCTGGTCGATCCGGCCTTGCTCGATTCGACTACGACTGGACTGCTCCGGAGCCGCGCGGTGCGGGCCGACTCCGGCCTCTGGTGGGGCTTGGGCATCGCAGTAAGCGGCCCGGAATCCGAGCCCCGCCTGATTCATCGGGGCAGTAATCCGGGGGTGGCCGCGCTGCTAGTCGCGGTACCGTCCCAGCGGGCGGCGGTCGTGGTAGTGGCCAATGCGGGACACGCCGCCCCGCTGGTCCAGGAGGTGGCGGAGAGGGTTCTTCAGTACTTCCGTCCCGCTTCCCGATAGACCAGGCCGTTGAGCACGATGCGATACTCGGCGTTAGGCACGTCGAATTCCACCGTGACGTGGGTGGGGTAGTACCCGCTCCGGGCGTAGCGCGAAGGCTGATCGACTGGAACCGTGAGGCTCGGTCTGGTCTTGAGAAATTCCAGGCTCACCTTGGGCTGTACCGAGGTGAGCCGGCCATCGTGAGATGGTTCCGGCGCGGGCTCGATACCGGCAACTTCGAAGCGTGTGACACGTTCTAGGGGAGAGGGGAGGCAGTTTAGTTCCAGGCCAATCCGCGCAGCTGATCGAGGTTCAGGTTTCCCCCGCTCAACACACAGACCACGCGTGATCCCTTCGGCAGGTTCACCAGTCCGTGCAGCAAGGCTGCGACCGGTGCCGCAGCCGCGCCTTCGGCTACCAGCTTGCACCGCTCCATGATCCAGACCACGGCGTCGAAAATCTCCCGATCCGGGAGGGCCACGATCTCGTCGACGAAACGCTGACACACGGAAAAGGTGTGATTCCCCACCCGCCGGACCCGAAGGCCATCGATGATGGTGCCGCAATCGATGGTGACGACCTCGCCGGCCTGGATGCTCCGTTGCATGGCAGGTCCGTCGGATGATTCCACCCCGATTACCCGGATGGCGGGATTATGACTCTTCACCGCCATCGAGACCCCCGAGATGAGCCCGCCGCCGCCGATCGGCACCACCACCGCCTCGGCTTCGGGAAAGGCGTTGACGATCTCGAGGCCCAGGGTCCCCTGCCCTGCAATCAGGTCGGGATCGTCGAAGGGACTCACGTAGGTGAGCCCCTCGGTGCGGACCAGCTCCTTGGCCTTCTCGTTGGCTTCGTCCCAGATCCGGCCGTGCAGTACCACCTCGGCGCCGTAGGCCCGCGTCGCCGCGATTTTGGCCGGGGTGGCATTCTCGGCCATGCAGACCACGGCTCGAATCCCATGAATCCGGGCCGCGAGCGCGACACCCTGGGCATGATTGCCCGCCGACGAGCAGACCACACCGCGCCGTTTCTCCTCGTCGGTGAGAAAGGTGAACTTGTTGAGCGGGCCCCGGATCTTGTAGGACCCGACCCGCTGAAACATTTCGGCCTTGAGACGCACGTCGTACCCGGTGAGCTCGGAGAGCTGGCGTGAAGTCAGTAACGGCGTGAGATGGATGTGAGGCGCGATGCGGGCCCGCGCCTTCTCGAAATCGCTCAGGGTCAGTGTCAGCATGAGCTAAGGGTAAGGCCC
>DASWKS010000159.1:0-7041 GCA_036396495.1 Gemmatimonadales bacterium | reverse complement strand
GAGGTCGTCTATTTTACTGTGCTACAACAGATTAAGAGAATCCCCCGTTATTCGAACTGGGTGGCTGGAAAGATGAGCTTCGACAAACAAAGCGTGATCACCAAGCATCGCATCACCGAGACCGACACGGGCTCGGCCCGGGTTCAGGTGGCGCTCCTGACCGAGCGAATCAACTCGCTCACCGATCACTTCCGAACTCACCCGAAAGACCATCACGGGCGAAGGGGTCTGCTCCAGATGGTAGGCATGCGGCGTCGGCTGCTCACCTACCTCAAGCGAACGGACCTGCAGACGTACCGCTCGCTGATCGCCGACCTCGGACTCAGGCACTAACGCTGAGCCGGTGTCCCAGGGGCGTCCCACCACGCACAGTGAGGACGCCCCTGTTCGTTATTCGACGTGCCTCTACCTCTGGATACTGACGTGAATCGCATTGATACCGATTTCGCGGGCCGGCGTTTGACAATCGAGACCGGGCGCATGGCCAAGCAGGCGGCCGGCTCGGCACTGGTCAGCTTCGGCGATACCGTCGTGCTGGCGGCGGTGACCGTGTCGTCCAACATGTCCACGCTTCCGTTTTTCCCGCTGACGGTCGAGTACAAGGAAAAGACCTATGCCGCCGGCAAGATCCCGGGCGGCTTCATCAAGCGGGAAGGGCGGCCCTCCGAGAAGGAGATCCTGGCCGGCCGGCTGATCGACCGGACCGTCCGGCCCCTGTTTCCGGAAGGGTTCCGCAACGAGGTGCAGGTCTTCGTCACGGTCATCTCGGCCGACCAGGAGAACGACGCCGACGTGCTCGGCCTGGTCGCCGCGTCCGCGGCGCTCAGTCTGTCGCAGGTGCCGTGGCAGGGCCCCATCGCGGGGGTGCGGGTCGGACGGGTGGACGGACACTGGATTCTCAACCCCACCTTCCAGCAACTCGAGGTGTCGACCCTCGACGTGGTCGTCAGCGGCACCGCCGACTCGATCGTGATGGTGGAGGGAGGGGCGCTGGAGGTGCCCGAGGCCGAAATGCTCGAGGCGCTTCAGGTGGCGCAGCGCGGCATCAAGGACCTGGTGGCTCTGATCGACAAGCTGTTGAAGACGTCGGCCAAGCCCAAGATGAGCTGGCAGCCGCCCACCAAGGACCAGGGGCTGGTGGCCCGGGTGGTGGAGCTGGCCGAGGCGCGGATGGCCACGGCCATGAACGCCAAGGAGAAGGCCGCCCGGGCGGTGGGGCTGGCCGAGGTGAAGAGCTCAGTGGTCACGGCGCTCGCGGAGGCATACGTCGAACGGATCAAAGAGGTCAGCACCGAGCTGGAAGAGGTCGAATATCGGGTGATGCGGCGCCAGGTGCTGGAGCAGGGCGAGCGGGTGGACGGCCGCGACCTCGATACGGTGCGGCCGATCGCGGTCGAGACCAGCCTCCTGCCGCGGGTCCACGGCTCGGCCCTCTTCACCCGGGGTGAGACCCAGGCGCTGGTGGCCGTCACACTGGGTACCAGTGATGACGAGCAGCGGATCGACAGCATCGACTTCGCGGGGGAAACCACCAAGTCGTTCATGCTGCACTACAACTTTCCGCCCTACTCCACCGGCGAGGTGAAGCCGATGCGGGGGACCAGCCGCCGGGAGATCGGCCATGGCGCGCTGGCAGAACGGGCGCTGCAGGCACTGCTGCCGGCCTTCGACGGCTTCCCGTACACGCTCCGGGTGGTCTCGGAGATTCTGGAGTCGAACGGCTCGTCATCCATGGCCACGGTCTGCGGCGGCTCGCTGGCGCTGATGGACGCGGGGGTGCCAATGAAGGCGCCCTGTGCCGGGGTGGCAATGGGGCTCATCAAGGAAGGCGCCAAGGTCGCCATCCTGACCGACATCCTGGGCTCGGAAGATCACCTGGGCGACATGGACTTCAAGGTGGCGGGGACCGCCCAGGGCATCACGTCGATCCAGATGGACATCAAGATCACCGGGCTCGAGCTCGCCCTCATGGGCCAGGCCCTGGAGAAGGCCCGCAAGGCGCGGCTGCATGTGCTCAAGGAAATGGCCAAGGTACTGAGCACCCCGCGCGACGATCTCTCGCCCTATGCGCCGCGGATCATCACCATCCAGATCAAGCCGGAGAAGATCGGTGACGTCATCGGTCCCAAGGGGAAGACCATCCGCGGGATCCAGGACGCCACCGGGGCCAAGATCTCGGTCGAAGACAGCGGTCTGGTGACCATCGCGGCGGTCGGTGGAGAGGCGGGACAGCGGGCCCGCGACATGGTCGCCGCCATCGTGGCCGAGCCCGAGGTGGGGCGAACCTACGAGGGGCAGGTCAAGAGCGTCGTTCCGTTCGGGGCCTTCGTCGAGATCATTCCGGGGGTCGAGGGGCTGCTCCACATCAGCGAGCTGCAGCACGGCCGCACCGAGAAGACCGAGGACGTCGTCAAAGTTGGCGACACGGTCACGGTCAAGCTGCTCGAGGTCGACGAGCGGGGCCGGATGCGGCTCTCCCGCAAGGCGCTGCTGCCCAAGGCCTAGGCGGGTGCAGATCGAGCAGCTGGACGAGCGGCTCGTCCGGTACGTGGCCCCCAACGGGCTTCGGGTCCTGACGGAGGCGCTGCCGGGAGTACGGTCCGCTGCGGTCGGCCTGTGGGTGCGGTCGGCCAGCGTGCACGAGCCGCCCCATCTGATGGGTGTCTCCCATCTGCTCGAGCACATGGTGTTCAAGGGCACCGAACGCCGCAGCGCCCGCCAGATCGCCCTGGAGCTGGAGAGCCGGGGCGGGTCGCTCGATGCCTTCACCTCCCGCGACCATACCGCCTTTCAGGCCCACGTCCTGGACGCCGATCTGCCGGTGGCGGTCGAAGTGCTGACCGACCTGGTGCGGCGCCCCCTGCTGCGGCAGAGCGATCTGGACCTTGAACGCAACGTGATCCTGGAAGAGCTGAGCAGCGTTCTGGACGCGCCCGACGATCTGGTCTTCGAGCTGCATGCCCGGGCGCTCTGGCCGACCCATCCCTACGGCTATTCCATTCTGGGAACGGCTGAGACAGTCCAGTCCATCACCGTCGGGGATCTCCGTACCGCCCACGCCGCCGGCTACTATCCCGGCAACGTGATCATCACCGCGGCGGGCAACATCGCGGCCGACCACCTGATGACCGTGCTGGAGCGGGAAGGGTGGTTCGAGGGGACCGAGGCCTTGCCGCCCCGCCCACCGGTGGCGCAGGTCCCCGCCGTCCGGGGCAGCCGGCTGGTCGAGCCCCGCGAGAGCCAGCAATGCCACCTGGTGTTCGGCACCGACACGGTTCCGAGCCGGGATCCGCGGCGCTATGCCTTTGCCCTCATCTCCACCATCATGGGCGGCGGCATGTCCAGCCGGCTGTTCCAGCAGATCCGGGAGGAGCTGGGCCTGGCCTATGCGGTCTTCTCGTTCCAGCAGTTCTACCAGACTACCGGGGTCACCGGCGTTTACCTGGGCACCCACGCCGACACGGCCGCCCAGGCCACCGACCTGGTGCTGGCGGAATGCCGGCGGCTGGCGGGCGAAGGCCTGCCCCACGAGGACCTCGCGGCTGGAAAGCAGCAGCTCAAGGGGCAGGTCATGCTGTCGCTGGAGAGTCCCATGAGCCGGATGCACCGGCTGGGCGGGGTGGAGCTTTCGCGCGACCGGTACCGCCGGCTGGACGAGATCCTGGCCGACATCGACGCGGTAAGGGCGGAAGAGATTCAGGCGGTGTGCCAGGAATTCTTCGCCCCCGAGCGGCAGACGGTCGTGATGCTGGGCCGGGCGACGGCTGACTCAAGACTCGTGACGACGAGGCGCACATGATCATCGGCGTGCCGAAGGAGATCAAGACCAACGAGAACCGGGTGGCGCTGGTGCCGGCCGGGGCGGAGCTGCTGGTGGGCGCGGGCCACACCGTCTATGTGGAGGCGGGCGCGGGGGTGGGTAGCGGCTTCCCGGACGATGCCTACCAGAAGTCGGGAGCCCGGCTGATACCCTCGGCGGACGAGGTCTGGAGCAAGGCCGCGATGATCGTGAAGGTCAAGGAGCCGATCGCGGTGGAGTGGCCCAAGATGCGGGCGGGCCAGCTGATCTATACCTATTTCCATTTCGCGGCGGCGGAGGAGCTGACCCGGGCGGTGATCGCCTCCCAGGCCGTCGCGGTGGCGTACGAGACGGTGCAGCTGCCTAACGGCGAGCTGCCGCTGCTGACGCCGATGTCCGAGGTGGCGGGCCGGATGGCGGTGCAGGAAGGCGCCAAATACCTGGAACGGGTGCACGGCGGCCGGGGCGTCCTACTGGGAGGCGTGCCCGGGGTGGCGCCGGCCGAAGTGGTGGTGCTGGGGGGTGGGGTGGTCGGCATCAACGCGGCCAAGATCGCGGCCGGCATGGGTGCCCACGTCACCATTCTGGACATCTCGCTCGATCGACTGCGCTATCTCGACGACGTGCTGCCGACCAACGTGGACACGGTCTACAGCAACCGCCACAACATTCTCGACGCGGTGTCCCGGGCCGACCTGGTGGTGGGAGCGGTCCTGCTGACCGGGGCCAAGGCGCCCCATCTGATTCTCCGGGCCGACCTGAAGCAGATGAAACCCGGAGCAGTGATCGTGGACGTGGCGGTGGATCAGGGTGGGTGCGTCGAAACCATCAAGCCGACCACCCATGAGGATCCGACCTACTTCGTCGACGGGATCCTGCATTACGCCGTGGCCAATATGCCCGGCGGGGTGCCGCGCACCTCGACGCTGGCGCTCACCAACGCGACCCTGCCTTACGGCCTCAAGCTGGCCAAGCACGGCTGGAAGGACGCCTGTCGCAGGGATCCGGCCCTACGGCTGGGACTCAACGTGGTGGCCGGGAAGGTGGTCTATCCCGGCGTGGCGGAGGCCTTCGGATTGCCGCTGGTGGAGGCGGAAAGCGTCCTGTGAGTCGGGAGCAGGGAGCAGGGAGCAGGGAGCGGGGACCGGGGAAGAGGCGATGATCCCGGACGTGCTGGTGCGGAGGTTGGAGCACGGCGCCGGATTGCCTCTCCCGGCGCGCGCCACCAGCGGGGCGGCCGGCTACGATATCGCCAGCGCGGAGGATGCCATCATCGCCCCGCTCGAGCGGCGGCTGGTGGCCACCGGGTTCGCGTTCGCCATTCCCGCCGGCTACGAGATGCAGGTCCGGCCCCGCTCCGGTCTGGCGCTTCGCCAGGGACTGACGCTTCCCAATACGCCCGCCACCATCGACAGCGATTACCGGGGCGAGCTGATGATCGCGGTGATCAACCTGGGGACCGAGCCGGTGGCCGTGACCCGGGGCATGCGGATCGCCCAACTGGTGGTCGCGAAAGTGGAAGCGCCCGGGATGGTAGAAGTGCCGGACCTGCCCGCAACCGACCGGGGCCAGGGTGGGTTTGGGAGCACGGGGACGTGAACCGTTCCCGGTTCCGGGTTCCTCGTTCCGGGGTGCGGTGCCGCGGGTCGGTTCCAGGTGCTGGCAGGGGATTTGCCCTACCCGAGGCTGAAAGTCGCTCCGGCGCCGGCGGTTTCGGCATTTCGGCACCCGGCACCGCACCGAGAACCGCACCCGGCACGGGGCACTGGGAACCTTGGAACCAACATGAGGCTCCCTTGTTGAAGTCCAAGTGTTGTTTTAACTTACGCCGAGCTTACCCCAAGACCATTTGAATGAAGTTTCCCTTCAGTCTGGACCGCCTCCTGCCTGCGAACGAGATCGCGGTCGACCTCGGCACGGCTAACACGCTCATCTATGTCAAAGGGGAAGGAATCGTTCTTAATGAGCCTTCGGTCGTAGCGATCGAGCGCTCATCGGGCAAAATCAAGGGCATCGGGCTCGAGGCCAAACGGATGCTGGGCCGAACCCCCGAAGGGATCATCGCGGTGCGGCCGCTCAAGGACGGTGTGATCGCCGACTTCGATGTCACCGAGAAGATGCTCCGGTATTTCCTCAAGACCATCATCGATAAGCACCTGTTCCGGGTGAAGCCGAAGGTGATCGTGTGCGTGCCGTCGGGCATCACCGAAGTCGAGCGTCGCGCGGTCCGCGATTCGGCCGAGACGGCCGGCGCCAAGGAAGTGCTGATGGTGGCCGAACCGATGGCGGCCGCAATCGGAGTAGGGCTGCCGGTCGAGACGCCTACCGGCAACATGGTAATCGACATCGGCGGCGGCACCACCGAGATCGCGGTTATCGCGCTGTCCGGGATCGTGTGTGACACCTCGATCCGCACCGGCGGTGATGAGCTGGACCAGGCGATCGTCCAGTTCATGCGCAAGAACTACAACCTGCTGGTCGGGGAGCCGACCGCCGAGGCGATCAAGATCAAGATCGGATCGGCCTGGCCGGTGGGCGAAGAGCGAGAGATGGAAGTCAAGGGCCGCGACCTGGTCTCGGGGATTCCCAAGACGGTCCGGGTGCACTCGGCCGAGATCCGCGAAGCGGTGCAGGAGCCGATCCAGCAGGTGGTGGATGCGGTGCGCCGCGCGCTCGAGATTACGCCGCCCGAGCTGTCGAGCGACATCGTCGACCGCGGCATCGTCATGACCGGCGGTGGCGCCCTGATCCGCGGGCTGGATGTGCTGTTGGCGCAGGAAACCGGGCTCCCCATCCATGTGGACGAGGATCCCTTGACCTGCGTGGTGCGCGGCACCGGCCGAATCCTCGACGAGTTCGACAAGTACCGCAGCGTTCTGACCACCTGACATGCTCCGCGCGCGCCGGCGCACCGTGCTGCGGCGGGATACCATCCTGTTCGCCGCGTGTGTTGGTCTGTCCATAACCGCGCTGGCGCTCCCCGCCCCCATGACCGGGGCACTGACGTCCTCCATCCGAGACACCGCACTGCTCCCGCTGATCTGGCTTCAACAGCGGGCCGAGGAAGGGCGCACCAGCCGGGCTCGGTTCCGCTCGGCGCTGGCCGTGCGCGATTCCGCCGCGATGCGGGCCCACGAGGTTCCCGCCCTTCGGGCCGAGAACGAACGGCTGCGGGCTCTGCTCGAGATCCGGGGACGGTTCGGCAGCGGGTACCTGGCGGCCGAAGTGCTGCGCCAGACGAT
>DASWKS010000158.1:0-9484 GCA_036396495.1 Gemmatimonadales bacterium | reverse complement strand
TTCTGTTGGTGATCAGTTATCATTCGGGCGAGGATCGGCGGGTGAAGCATTCCTTTCAACAATGGGCCCGGTCGTGCGTCTGTCCCCCCGAGTGGCCGGAGTGCCGCTGCCGGGGCCAAGCGCTGGGCCGGCTCGAGCCTCGCCGACCGGTGCGGGCCAGTCCCGCTGAAATCCAAGCCAACCCCCGGGCCCGGAGCGCTATGCTGCGCGGCTTTCGCAGCGTCACATGAAGGTTCGCGGTCGCACCTGGCTCGGGCTTTGGCTGGTGGTGTTTCTGGCCGTGGCGGTAGCAGTGGTGGCTCGTCAGCGCGCCGCGCTCGAGGTCGCGGCCCATTTGAATGAGTTGCGGGAGCGACGCCAGGCCCTCGAAGCCGAGCGGGCGGAATACGAGAGGCGGATTCACCAGGGATCCAGCCGGTCGGTCCTGGTACCCCGGGTCGAGGCCCGCCTCAAGCTGCGTCTGCCGAGCGACAGCGAGTATGTGACCCTCCAGCTTCCCGCGGCGGGCGCCGCCAACCGCTGACCCCATGGCCAACTCGACCACCCGCATTGGCTTCATCCAGTTTCTGTTCTTTGCCGGCCTCACCGTCGTGCTGGGACGCGCGGCCCAGTTGCAGGTCCTGGAAGGCGCCAAGTGGGCCCGGGTAGCGGACAGTACCCGAACCTCGACCCGCGAACTGCAGCCGCGGCGGGGAACCATTTACGACCGTAACGGCTCGCCCCTCGCCGTATCGCAGGATTATTACCGGGTCGGGGTGGCCACCTGGGAGATTCCCCAGAAGCAGCGTTCCCGCGCCGCGGCCCTGCTGGTGCGGGAGCTGAACTTCGACCCCAAGGAAGTCAGGACCAAGTTCCGGCGTGCCAAGCAGCCGCGGGATTACCTCTATCGATTCGAGCCCGCCAGTGCCAGCGCCGTGGAAGAGTTGCGCGATCTGCGGGGAGTCCATCTCGAGCCGGCCTACTTGCGCGCCTATCCGTCGGGCGGCACGGCGCGCGATCTGATCGGCGCGGTCCTGCCCGATTCGGCGCGGGGCCAGACCGGCATCGAGCGATCGCTCGATTCGCTGCTGCGCGGTGTCTCGGGGCGGGCGACGTTCCTGCGGGACCGGGCGGGGCGGGAATACCTCTCCCCTGACCGGGTGCTGCGCCTCCCGGTACCGGGCCACGACGTGCTCCTCACGCTCGACGCCGAGCTGCAGGGCATTGCCGAGGCGGGGCTGGCCGAGACGCTCCACGACCAGGACGCGTCCGCCGGCGACGTGGTGCTGCTCGAGCCACACACCGGTGAAATCCTGGCCCTGGCGACCCGGGTTCGCCGCCCCGATGGCGCTCGCAAAGCCGGCGCCTGGATTCCCGCCGAACCGGGATCGACCATCAAGCCGTTTGCGGCGGCGGGGCTGCTCCAGCTGGGCCGGGCCCGCCCGACCGACTCGGTCTATGGGGAGCAAGGCGAGTGGCGCCTGGAAAAACGTTCTCGTCCGATTCGGGATACCCACCCGCTCAAGGGGTGGGTGACGCTGGCGAAGGCCATCGAGGTCTCGAGCAACGTGGCCACCACGAAATTCACCTTGCGACTCAAGCCGGAGGAGCATTACGACGTGCTGCGCGACTTCGGATTCGGCAGCCCCACCGCGCTGGAACTGCCCTACGAGTCGCCCGGGTTGCTCAAGCGGCCTCATGCGTGGCAGGAGGACAATACCCAACCCAGCATGGCGCAGGGATACGAGGTGGAAGTCACGCCGCTGCAACTCGCCGCCGCCTACGCCGCCCTCGCCAATGAGGGCATGCTGCCGTCGCTCAGCCTGATTCGGGAAGTGCGCGATCGGGACGGGAAGACCCTGTTCCGGAATGAGCCCCGCCCGGTGCGACGCGTGGTGAGTGCGGAGGTGGCGAAGCAGGTGCGCGGCTTCCTCCGTCTGGCGACGGGAACCCAGGGCACCGGTTCCCGGGCTCAGCTGGACCGTTACCAGGTGATCGGCAAGACCGGCACGGCGCGCAACGTGGTCAATGGCCGGTATACCGGCACCTACACCGCCTCTTTCGCGGGGCTGTTTCCGGCCGACCAGCCCCAGCTGGTGGTCGTGGTGCGGATTGTCGATCCCCGGGCGGGCGATTACTACGGGGGCCTGGTGGCGGCTCCGCTGACTCGCCGGATGTTGCAAGACGCCCTGGCGGCACGCCGGAGTGCCCTGGATCGGACTCGGTTTGCTGAGCGGGCTCCGGCTGTCGACGCCGGCCAGCCAGAAGCAGACGACGAGCCGGTCGCCGCCGCGCCGGTACAGGTGTCGTACCCCCTGGTGACCCGTCCCGCGTCCCCGAAGAAGCAAGTCGTAGTACCGGATTTGCAGGGAATCTCGGTACGCCAGGCCGCCCTGACGCTGCACCGGCGCGGGCTCCGGGTGCGACTGGAGGGGACCGGCCTGGTGGAACGGACCTCGCCCGCCGCGGGAGACTCGGTGCGGCAGGGGAGCATTGTCGTGGTCAAAACCCATTGATGATTGACGATTGACGATTGTCGATTGCTTTCCGACTTCTCGCCTCGGCAATTGTCAGTCGGCAACCGTCAATCATCAATCGCTTTTCCTGACATGCCCGAAGAATCCAAGATGGAAGCCGTGATCGAGGCGCTGAGCCGCGCCGGGCTGCTCGCCGCCCGCCCGCCCGTCGGCCCGCCCGTCCGCCAGATCACCAGCGACAGCCGTTCCGTGGAACCGGGTGCGCTGTTCCTGGCTTTGCCGGGCACGCAGGTTCACGGCAATCGCTTCGTGGGCGACGCGATCAGCCGGGGGGCTGCGGTGGTGCTGTTGGAGCAGCCGGTGGAGGATCCGGTACCGCAGATTGTGGTGCGGGATGCCAAGCGGGCGGCGATGGTGGTCGCGCGGGCCTGGTATGGCGATCCCACTCGGGGCATGCTGCTGGTGGGGGTGACCGGCACCAATGGCAAGACCACGACCACGGCGGTGCTGCGGCACCTGCTCAACGCGGCCGGTGATACCGGCAGCATCGGCACGCTGGGTGCGTTCGATGGCCGCGGCGGCGACGTGCCGTCGTCGGCCGGGTCGCTCACCACGCCCGGACCGGTGGATCTCCAGGCCACCTTCGCCGCGATGAAGGCCCGCGGTGTCAGCCGGATCGCGATGGAGACCTCGTCCCACAGTCTGGACCAGGGCCGGCTGGACGGGCTCAGCTTCGGGGCCGGTGTCTTCACGAACCTGACCCGGGATCATCTCGACTATCACGGGTCGATGGAGCACTACTTCGCCGCCAAGCTGCGGCTGTTGGATCTCCTGGCGCCGGGTGCTCCCCGAGTGGTGAACCATGACGATCCCTCCTGGGAGTCCATTCCCGCCGGCGCCGAACGGCTGAGCTTCGGGATGAATCCGGGCGCCGACGTGCGGGCCGAGCACCTGGTGCTGGCGGCGTCCGGCAGCGGGTTTCATCTCACCGGCCGGTTCGGCAAGCGACCGGTGCAGCTTCCGCTGCCGGGCGACTTCAACGTGGCGAACTCACTGGCGGCCGCCACCTGCGCGCTGGCACTGGGCGCCACCCTGGACCAGGTGGTCGAGCGGCTGATCACCGCACCCCAGGTCCCGGGGCGAATGGAACGCCTGACCCTCCAGCCCTGTGTGGTGCTGCGAGACTACGCCCATACGCCCGACGCGCTGGAGCGGGTGCTGCAGACCCTGCGACCCCTGACCCGGGGCCGCCTGGTGGTCTTGTTCGGCTGCGGCGGCGACCGCGACCGCGGCAAGCGCCCGCTCATGGGCGCTATCGCAGACACCCTGGCCGATCTGGCGATCGTCACCTCGGATAATCCCCGGACCGAGGATCCCGAGCGGATCATCGACGACATCGTGGCCGGCATGCGGGGTTCCTATCTCCGGATGGCCGATCGGCGTGAAGCCATCGCCACCGCGCTGGGCCGGGTCGCGGCCGGTGATACGCTGCTGCTGGCGGGGAAGGGGCACGAGACCTACCAGGTGATCGGGACCGTCAAGCACCCCTTCGACGAGCGCAGCATCGTGGCCGAGTTGGCGGCGTGACCCTGGTCCTGAGCGAACGCGCTGTGCGCGACGCGCTGGGACTGCCGGGCGGTTCCGATGCGGTGCGCTATAGTGCCGTTTCCACCGATACCCGCACCATTGCTCCCGGGGCGATCTTCGTGGCGCTCCGGGGCGAGCGCTTCGACGCCCACCACTTTCTGGAGGCGGCACGGGATGCCGGGGCGGTGGCGGCGGTGGTGCACCAGGGTACCGCTCCGGTGGGTGGTCTGGTACTGCACCACGTGGCCGATACCCTTCGGGGCTACGGCCTGCTGGCCCGGGCCCGGCGACGCAGCATCACCGGCCCGGTCGTGGCGATCACCGGCACCAACGGAAAGACCTCAACCAAGGAGCTGGTGGCCGCCGTGCTCCGCACCAAGTGGTTCACGCACGCCACCCGCGCCAACCTCAACAACCTGGTGGGAGTCCCCCAGACCATTCTGGAGGCGGCGCCGGCGACCCAGGCACTGGTGGTCGAAGCCGGGGCGAATCTCCCGGGCGAGATCGCGCGCTACCGCGAGATCATCGAGCCCGATCTGACCATCGTCACCAACGCCACCGCCGGACATCTCGAGGGATTCGGTTCATTCGAGGCGGTGGTGGCGGAGAAGCTGGAGCTGGTGCGCAACGTCCCGATCGCCCTGGTGGGGACCGAGCCGCGCTCACTGGGAGAAGGCAGCCGGGAGCAGGGAGCGGGTCGGGTGATTACGGTCGGTCTTTCGAAGGCCGATGTGGTGCCCGAAGCAGTGACCCTCGGTCCCGATGCGCGGCCCACCGTGACCATCGACGGCTACACCTTCACGGTACCGCTGCTGGGGCTGCACCAGGCCGGCAACGCGCTCTTTGCCTGGGCCGCGGCGCGGGAGCTGCATCTGGATCTGCCCGCCTGCGCCGCCGCGCTCGCCGGGGTGCGATTGCCTTTCGGTCGGGGTGAAGTGATCAAGCTGGGTGGGCTCACCATCGTGAACGACGCCTACAACGCGAATCCGGTGTCCTTTCGAACCGCGATCGCGATCGCCCGCCAGCTCCGTCCCGGCCGGCGGTTGGTGTTCGTGGCCGGCACCATGCGGGAGCTGGGGCCGGATTCGGAGCGACTGCACCGTGACATCGCGGAGCAACTGGCGGCACTCGACCCCGATCTGCTGGCGGCGGTGGGCGACTTCGTCCCGGCCCTCGCCCCCTGGGCCGGCCACTTCGGCCACCGGCTGGTGACGGCCACCGATGCCATCGCGCTCGGTCCTCTGCTGGCGGAACGGCTCTCGGGCGATGAGCTGGTGGTCCTCAAGGCATCCCGTGGGGTAGCGCTCGAACGTATACTTCCGGCCATTGCCGGCCGTGTCGTGTCGAGCCCCGAGGCCTGATGCTCTATCACCTCCTTGCCCCGCTGGGCAAGAGCTACCTCTTCTTCAATCTCTTCAACTACATCAGCTTCCGCGCGGCGGGAGCCGTGGTCACCGCGCTGCTGCTCGCGTTCGTCGTCGGGCCCTCCATCATTCGCAAGCTGCGGGCACTCAAAGTGGGGCAGGTGGTGCGGGCCGATTTTCTGGCCAGCCACCAGGGCAAGCGGGGAACGCCGACCATGGGCGGCTTGATCATCCTGCTCGCCACCATCGTGCCCACGCTGTTGTGGGCCCCGCTCACCAACCGGTTCGTGGTGGTCGCGATGCTCGCGATGCTCTGGACCGGGATGATCGGGTTCCTGGACGACTATCTGAAGGTGGTGCAAGGCCGGTCGCGCGGCCTGGTGGCGAAGTGGAAGCTGGCCGGGCAGGTGGTTTTCGGACTGGCTTTGGGTCTGTATCTCATCTACTTCCCGGCGGTCTCCCCCGCCACCATGCCGGCCACGGCCACAACGGTCCCATTCTTCAAGTTCGTGGTGGTCAACTTCGCGCCCTGGCTCTACGTGGTGTTCGTCACCTTCGTGGTCGCGGGCACCAGCAACGGGGTGAATCTGGCGGACGGTCTGGACGGCCTCGCCACCGGTCTCACCGCCATCGCGGCGGCGGCCTTCGGGATCTTCGCCTATGTGTTCGGCCGGGTGGACGCGACCACCTACCTCAACCTGTTCTACCTGCCGGACGCGGGTGAGCTGGCGGTCTTTCTGGGCGCCTTGATGGGTGGCTCGCTCGGGTTCCTCTGGTTCAATGCCCATCCCGCTCAGGTGTTCATGGGGGACACCGGGAGCCTGGGCATCGGCGGCGCGCTGGGCACGGTGGCGATTCTGCTCAAAGCGGAGTTCCTGCTCGCGGTCATCGGCGGGGTGTTCGTGGCCGAGTCGCTGTCATCGATGATCCAGACCTCGGTGTTCAAGTGGTACAAGCGCACCCGGGGACGGGAATACGCCGAGGTCCACCGGGTGTTCCGGATGGCGCCGATCCATCACCATTTCGAGAAACTGGGGTGGGCCGAAACCACCGTGGTGATGCGCTTCTACATCCTGGGCATTCTCTGCGCCCTGCTGGCGCTCGCCACCCTGAAGCTGCGCTGATGATCCACCGCTGGCGGGCCGACGGCCGCGAAGTGGCGGTGATAGGGCTGGGCCGGAGCGGGCAGGCCGCCACCCGGCTGCTGCGGGCCCGCAGCGTGCCGGTCTACGCCTCCGATGCGGGCAGCGGGGCCGGACTCGACACGGTGGCGCTGGAGCTGAGCGACCTGGGCGCCGCGGTGGACACCGGCATGCACGATCTCGAACGGATCCGCCGCGCCGTGGGTGTGGTGCTCTCTCCGGGGGTCCCCCCGGACGCGGCACCGGTGTTCGCCGCCCGCGACGCCGGCATCGTGGTCCGGGCCGAAATCGACCTGGGGCTCGAGGCCGTGGAAGGCACGCCCTACATCGCGACCACGGGGACCAACGGGAAGAGCACCGTGACCGGGCTGGTCGGTCACCTGCTGCAGAGCGCGGGGCGGCGGGCGGAGGCGGTGGGCAACATCGGCACGCCGCTCAGCACCATCGCCCTCGAGGAGTCGCGCCCGGACTGGCTCTCCATCGAGTTTTCGTCGTTTCAGCTGCATGACTGTCCCCTGATCAATCCGGTGGTAGGGGTCCTGACCAATCTCTCGCCCGATCATCTGGACCGGTACGCCTCGCTCGCGGCGTATTACGCTGACAAGCGGTTGCTGTTCGCCAACGCCCACCCGGAGTCGGTGTGGGTCACCAACGCCGACGACCCCGAGTCAGAGCGCCAGGCGGCCGGCGTGCCGGGCCAGCGGTTCCGTTTTTCGGTACGGGAACGCGCCGCCGGCTGGTTCGATCGCCCCGCCGGGCGGTTGATGCTGGACGGCAAGCCGCTGCTGGCCCGGCGGGAGCTCCCCCTGCTGGGCGACCACAACGTCGCCAACGCCCTGGCCGCGGCACTGGCGGTGGCGGCGACCGGGGTTCCGCCGGAGCGCATCGCCGAGGGGCTTCGGACCTTCAGCGCTCTCAAGCACCGGCTCGAACCGGTGCGCGAAGTCCAGGGTGTCCTCTGGATCAACGATTCCAAGGCCACCAACATCTCGTCGACCGAGGTGGCGGTCGTGGCCCTGGACCGTCCCTTCGTTCTGCTGCTGGGCGGGCGCCACAAGGGCGAGCCGTATACCCGCCTGCTGCCGTTGCTGCAGGACCGGTGCCGGGCCGTGGTGGCGTACGGGGAGGCCCGTCCCATCGTGTTAGGCGATCTCGCCCCGCAGGTCCGGGTCGAGGAGGCCGGCGGGTTCGACGACGTGCTGGAACGGGCCGCTCGGCTGGCCCAGCCGGGGGATGCCGTACTGCTGTCGCCGGCCTGCTCCAGCTACGACATGTTCCTGAACTACGAGCAGCGCGGCGCCACCTTCCGCGCCTGGGTGGAGGCCCGGTGAGCGGGCCGGCCATCCGCCATCCGGGCGAGCACCGCTGGGAAGTGCGGCTGCTGGCGGTGGTGGCCGCCACGCTCACGGTGTTCGGCATCGCCAATCTTTACGGCGCCGCCAGCATGCGCGAGAACGGCTTCATGATGATGATGAAGCAGCTCATCATCGGACTGATCGGCGGGATCGGCATGCTGCTGGTGTCCCGGCTCGACTACCGCAAGCTCCGGCCGCTGGCCTGGCCGGCGCTGGGTGGCGCCCTGGTTCTGCTCCTGATTCCCATCCTGCCCGAGGGGCTCACCAGCGGGCTCTCGCCCACGCTCAACGGCGCCCGCCGCTGGGTATATCTCCCCGGTTTCGGTTTTCAGCCGTCGGAGGTGGCGAAGTTCGTCCTGGTGGTGTGGGCGGCCGCGCTGGCCGCCAAGAAGGGATCGCAGATCCGCCAGTTCAAGAAGGGGGTCCTGCCTTTCCTGGTCATCATCGGGCTGGTGTGCGCCATGATCATGCAGCAACCCAACCTCTCGACCGCCACCCTGGTCGCCCTGTTAGGCGCGGTGGTGCTGTTCACCGCCGGGGCCAAGATCGGGCACTTCATCCTGCTCGCCGGCGCGGCCGGCCTGGTGGTGTTTCAGCTGGTGCTGGTGTCCGACTACCGCCGGGCCCGGCTGGAGACGTTCTTCGGCCGGGGGACCGAGGATAGCGGCATGCAGATTACCCAGTCCATGATCGCGGTCGGCTCCGGCGGGATCGTCGGGACCGGATTCGGGCAGGGCAAGGCCAAGCTGGCCCACGTCCCGTATGCCAATTCCGACTTCCTGTTCAGCTCCATCGGGGAAGAGTGGGGATTCATTGGCGTGACCGTGGTGGCGTTGCTCTTCGGCGTCTTCGGCTGGCTGGGCTATCGGATCGCGCGATCCGCCCCCGACGCCTTCGGGCAGTATCTGGCGACCGGCCTGGTCACTGCAGTAGCGCTCACCGCGGTGCTGCACATGGCCGTGACGCTCAAGCTGATGCCCACCACCGGGCTCACCTTGCCGTTCATGTCGCATGGAGGCTCCAGCCTCCTGATGAACCTGCTGGCGACCGGCGTGCTCGTCAGCATCGGCCGGTTGCGGGGACGCCCCTCGGCGACATGAGCACGGTCCTGATCGCCGGCGGCGGCAGTGGAGGGCACCTCATGCCGGCGCTGGCCATCGCGACCGAGCTCCGCGCCCGGGGACGCCGGGTAGTCCTGGTAGGCGCCACCCGCGGCATCGAGTCGCGGCTCCTGCCGCACCGCGGCTTTCGCTATCACCTGCTGCAGTCCGAGCCGATCTACCGGCGGCAGTGGTGGAAGAACCTGCGCTGGCCGCTGCTCGCCATCCGGCTGCTGCGGCAAATCGACCGGGTCTTCAAGGAGGAGACTCCTGGGCTGGTAGTCGGGACCGGCGGTTATGCCGCCGGTCCGGTGGTCTGGCGCGCGGCCCGACGACGGATCCCCACCGCGATTCTCGAGCAGGACGCGTTTCCCGGACTGGCCACTCGCCTGCTGGCCCGGGAGGCCAAGCACGTCTATCTGGGACAACCCGAGACCCGAGCCAGGCTGACGATCGGTCTCGACACCCAGGTGTTCGTCA
>DASWKS010000157.1:0-4260 GCA_036396495.1 Gemmatimonadales bacterium | reverse complement strand
GCGGATCGCGCTGGGCGCGACCCGCGGCGATATCCTCCGTCTGGTCGTGGGGCACGCGATGTCCATCACGGCTGTCGGGCTCGGGCTCGGAGTCGGGATCGCGCTCGCGTCGGGACGGGTGATCGCGAGGCTGTTGTATGATGTCGACCCGAGCGACCCGGTCGTGCTCGCCGCGGTCACGGCGTTCCTCGCCGCGGTCGCGCTGATCGCCTCGGCCCTGCCCGCCCTCCGGGCGACCCGCATCGCGCCAACAGTCGCGATCCGGGACTAGCCAGGCAGCCTCACGCGCCAGGTAGTTTTGCGGGAAGGGGATCCCGGAAGCGACCGGCACGGAAGGACTATGCCTTAAGGGCTCCTTCATTCGACAGGGGCCTAACGGCCGACGGCACCGGGGTGGGACCGTCCTGGTGGTGTGCTGGGGCTTGCGAGTGGCCTGTTAGGCGGCGGCGCACAGCGGCGGGAAGAGATTGAGGCGCGGAACTCCGGAATCTGGAGCGGGAGTTCACCCGCTCCTGGACGAGGCCCGCCGTCTGGGGCAGTCGACGGCCGCGCTCACCTACGAATACGCCAAGCAGCGGAAGGCCGCCGACGAGCGGTTCGCCGTCGAGCAGGCCCAATCAACCAGGAGTTGAGGGCCAGGGCCCGAACCCTCTCGATCTAATAATGCGTCAGGTGAGAGGATGACCATCTGCATCTGGACGTCGCCGCGCTCGGGATGACAGCGTGTCACCACCCAGGGCGCGGAACGTCCATATTGAAGGCGAGGCAACCATGAAACTGGGACGGATCAGCGCCTGTCTGGCGTTCGGCCTGTTGGCCTGCGGCGATTCGGTGTCGCCCTCGGGAGATCTGGAGGGCACTTGGGACCTGATCGGCTACAGCGACGCCGGCACCGCGGCGGTCACCACCGGCACCGCCACCTTCCGGGGAGACGGGACCTTCACCGTCAGCGGGACATTGACCTTCCCGGACGAGCCCACCGAACCGGTCTTTCTGAGCGGTGAATGGGCGCTGCAGGGCGGCGTGCTGGTCCTGACCGTGAATGGGCAGCAGTCGCTCTGGAACGTGAGCCTGAACGGCGACGAGGCGACCCTGACGCTGCAAGGGACCACCCCGCCCACCACCATCACCATCCGCCGGAGCGACTGACCCCACCGATCACCCGCCCCGCATCGCCCCGATCGGATCGACCCGGGCCGCCCGCCAGGCGGGGATCAACGCGGCCCCGGCCGAGACCAGCAGCAGGATGGCCCCAACGGCGCCGAAGGTGACGGGATCCAGCGGTGACACACCGAACAACAGCGAGCCCAGCAGCCGGGTGGCCCCCGCGGCCGCCAAGAGTCCGATCGCCACTCCGGCCAGAGTCAGGCTCAGCGCCTGCCGCAGGATGAGGGCGATCACCCGCGACCGGCCGGCCCCCAGCGCCACCCGGATGGCCAGCTCCTGGCTTCGTTGCGCCACCGCGGTCGAGAGCACGCCGTACACCCCGATCAGCCCCAGGGCGAGCGCCGCCGCCGCGAACCCGCCTAACAACAGCGTGGCGAAACGCCGCCGCGCGGCGCTCTCGGCGTAGAGCTGATTCACGGTCGACACCCGGGGCAGCACCAGCTGCGGGTCGACCTCTGCCGCGGCGGCCCGAATGGCGGGAAGCAGGTCGACCGGATTCAATCCGGCGTCGGCCCGAATCAGCACGGTCTGCCAGCGGAGCCAGGCCCAGGTCTTCTGGGAGAACGGGAGGTAGAGAATCGGCGCCGGCGGCCGGTCAGCACCCAGCATCCGGGTGTCACCCACCACGCCCACAATCTCCAACCAGGGGGCATCGGTGCGAAACGCAATCCGTTGTCCGATAGGGTCGGTCCCCGGCCAGAGCACCCGGGCCAGGGTCTCGTTGATGACCGCCACCGGGGGGGCATCGGCCCGGTCGCGCGAGTCGAAGGTACGGCCCCGGCGGAGAGGAATGCCCAGGCGGCTGAAATAGCCGGGCATGACCGCTTCCATCGGCACCGGGTCGAACCGTCCGCTGGGATTGGGGGATTCCCGCCCCTGAATCGCGAAGCTGAAGGTGGTCGAGTACGGATCGGCCGGAGTCGCCGAGGTCGAGGTCGCACCCGCTACGCCCGGTACCGCGTCCAGTCGTTCCAGCAGGCGCTGGTAGAATCCGGTTTGGGCCGCGGCATCGGGGTAGCGTGCCGCCGAGGGGCTCAAGCTTACCGCCAGCATCCCGTCCGGAGCGAATCCCAGATCGACGGCCTGCAATCGGGTGAAGGAGCGCACCAGCAGTCCGGCCCCAACCAGAAGCACCATCGACAGGGCCACCTCGAACACCACCAGCGCACCCCGCAGCCGAGCATGGGCCAGGGCACCGGAGCGATCGGCCCTGAGGGCGGCCTGCAGATCGGTTCCCGCCAATCGCAGGGCGGGCGCGAGGGCAAACACCAGGGTGCTCGCCGCGGTCAACAGCAAGGCAAACCCCAGCACCGTGCGATCGAGCCGGACCTCGTCCAGCAAGGGGATGTCGGAGGGCGCCAACCGGATGAGCCCGGCCAGCATGGCCTGCGCCAGGAAGACACCGAGGAGTCCTGCGGCGACGGCGAGGATCGCGCCCTCGACCAGCAGCTGCCGCACCAACCGCAGCCGGCTGGCACCCAGCGCGCCCCGGACCGATATCTCCCGCTCCCGCCCCACCGCCCGCGCCAGCAGCAGGTTGGCAACGTTGCTGCAGGCGATGACCAGCACCAGGCCCACTCCGCTCAAGAGCACCAGCAGGAGCGGTCGCACCGGCGCGACCAGATCCGAATGGATCTTGACGACGTTGACACCCCATCCCTTCATGAACTCGGGATACTCGGTTTGCAACGCCTTCGCGATCGTAGTCATTTCGGCCTGGGCCGGTTCGACCGTTGTGCCCGGCTTGAGCCGGGCAATCACGCCCAGGTTGTGGCTGCGCCGGTTGTCGGGGTTCAGCCCGGCTTCACTCACCGGCCGCCAGAGATCCACCAACGACGACGGAAAATCGAAATCGGGCCGCATGACGCCCAGGATTTCATACGCGATCTCATCCACGGTGACTGTCTGACCGATCGCCGACGAATCCCCGCCAAGTCGATCCCGCCAGAAGCCGTAACTGACCAGAACGAATCGGGCGCTCGGGTCGAGCCCATCGTCGGCAGTGAAGAGCCGGCCCAGCAGCGGCCGGGGATTCAGCGCCCGAAGCGCCTCGGGGGTGAGATCATTCAGCACCACGCGGGCCGGGTCGCCGGCCCCCGTGAGCGACACCTCATAGGGCCAGTAGTGGGCCCCCAGTACCTCGAAACCGGTCGAACGCTGTCGCCAATCGAGGTAGTTCCCCGAAGAGACCGGGTTCTGGACGTCGCCGGTGGGCGCGATCTCGTAGAGCCGGACCAGCCGGTCGGGGTCGGGAAACGGAAGCGGCCGGAGCAGCACGCCATGCACGACACTGAAGATCGCGGCCGTGGCGCCGAGCCCCAGCGCCAGCGTAAGAATGGCGGTGAGACTGAACCCGGGACTGCGCAGGGCCCGCCGCACCCCGAACCCGAGGTCGCGCTTGAGACCATCCAGCAATCGGGCCCGTCGATGTTCGCGCAATCTCCCCTCCCCGATGGACCGGCATTCCTGCCGGGCCCGGTTGATGTCGCCAAACTCCGCCTGCACCCGGGCCCGGGCGGCGTCAGGCGAGCGGCCGTCGCGGACATAATCCTGGACCCGCAACTCGAAGTGCAGCTGGATTTCCTCGTCCACATCGGCCCGCACGTCGGGTCCGAAGAACCGCAGGTAACGCCGCCAGAGAGGCTCTCGTTTCATGCCCGCAACACCTTGGCCACCAGCGACACATACCGGTTCCACTGCGCCGTTTCCGTCTGGAGCGCTCGCCGGCCCGCTGCCGTGAGGCGGTAGAACTTGGCTCGCCGATTGTTGTCGGAAAGACCCCACTCGGATTCGATGAGGTCGCGTGCCTCGAGCCGATGCAGCGCGGGATAGAGCGCCGCATCCTCCAGCCGCAGCTCGCTGTCGGTGGCGTGGCGCAGCCGGCTCATGATGGTGTAGCCGTGCATCGGACCCCAGGACAGGGTCTTGAGCACCAGCAGATCCAGGGTTCCCTGCCTGACGTCCAGCTCGGCTACAACCATGGTTCGCTCGTCTTCCACTAAACCGTTTAGTGGAACTTGGGCCGCGCCGGCGACCCTGTCAAGCCGAAGGGGAGGCCCGCCCGAGCGCCCTCCTCACGGTTCCCGCGCGAGG
>DASWKS010000156.1:0-2740 GCA_036396495.1 Gemmatimonadales bacterium | reverse complement strand
GTCTGGCGCTGATGCTTCTTGGCGGCACGGGTACGGGGCACGGCGACCTCGATCGTCGGTGACTGATGGCCGGGAATGCTACTCCCGACGGAGCCGAAAAAAATAAGGACCCAAACGCCCAAGTGCAAGTGTGCCATTGATTTTGCCGCTGCGGTGCCCTTAATTGCTCCCGCTGACTCCCACTGGGCCAGATGGAGGACCCCGAATAGATGACTCTTCCCGAGGCCCCGTCGCTCGGCATCGCCGGTGACAGCGCGTTTGTCGTCGAGCTGGAGTCGTTCACGGGACCGCTCGACCTGCTGCTGCACCTGCTCCGGGAAGAGCAGCTCGACATTTCCGACATTCCCATCGCGCGCATCGCCGATCAGTTCCTCGCCATCATTCACGAGTTGGGGCTCAACCAGGCGGCCGACTACCTGGAGATGGCCAGCCGGCTGCTCCGCATCAAAGCGCAACTGCTGCTCCCCCGGTCGGTCGAGGACGATGGGTGGGAGGATCCCCGCGCCGAGCTGGTGCGTCGTCTGCTGGAGTACCAGTCCATCAAGGAAATCGCGTTGTGGATGGGGCGCGCCGCCGACCACCAGGCGCTGCACTTCTCGCGCGGATTCCTGCCGCCGCCTCCGGAACTGCCGCCCCCGCCGTTGACGCTCGACATCATGGAACTGCTGAGTGCGACCGAGCGGGTGATTCGGGGCATCCTGCATCCCGTGTTGCACCGGGTCGTGGCGCGGCCGCTCGATGTCGAGTCGGCCACACTCCGGCTCCAAGCACTGCTCGCCGACCGAGACGAGATCAGCTGGTGGGAAGCGCTGGGGCCGCGTCCGTCCCTGGTCGACGTGCTCTCAACCCTGCTGGCGCTGCTGGAGCTGGCGCGTAGAGGTCAGCTGAGTCTCCGCCAACCCGAACCCTTCACTCCGCTGGTGATCCGCCGTGAATCCGCTTACCCAGCTTATTGAAGCCGCCCTGTTCTCCGCCGCTCGTCCGCTGACTCTCGAAGAGCTGAGCGCGCTGGATCCCGACGTGTCCCCGGCCGAGATCAAGGCCGGGCTGGAGCAACTGCGCGAGCACTACGATTTCGACGGCCACGGGGTCGAAGTGGTGGAGATGGGCGGTGGGTACCAGGTACTCACCCGGCCGTCCCTGGCCGCCGCCCTGGAGCGGGCCCAGATCGCGCAGCGCTCCCCCCGGCTGACCGCGGCCATGCTCGAGACGCTGGCGGTCATCGCCTACCGCCAGCCGGTGGGCCGCAACGAGATCGAGGAGATCCGGGGCGTGAACGCGAGCGGGGTGCTGCGCTCGTTACAGGAGCGCGGCCTCATCGAAGTGACCGGCCGGAGCGAAGGCATGGGGCGCCCGCTGCTCTACGGCACTACGCCGATGTTCCTGGAATTGCTCGGCATGCCCGACCTGGCCAACCTGCCGCGGGCCGATGAATTCAGCATCGCCCTGCTGCCGCCCCGGGCCGAAGTCCCGTTGGACGATGACACGGCGGCATACGTCGAAGCCGAATCATGACCTTGATGCGACTCCAGCGGGCCCTGGCACGGGCTGGGGTCGCGTCCCGGCGGGCGGCGGAAGAGCTGATCAAAGGCGGCAAGGTCCGGGTGGACGGGAAAGTCGCCGAGCTCGGGTCCTCGGTGGATCCCACCCGGCAGAAGATCACCGTCGGGGGCAAAGCCGTCCGGCTGCAGCCGCGCCGGTGGCTCGCGTTTCACAAACCGCTCGGTGTGGTGACGACGGCGTCGGACGAAGCCGGCCGACGCACCGTGTTCGACCTCATTGCGAACCCCGCCGGTCTGACCTACGTAGGGCGATTGGACGTCGCGACCACCGGGCTGCTACTGCTCACCACGGATGGCGAAGCCGTCTTCCGGCTCACCCACCCCAAGTACCGTATCCCCCGCCGGTATACCGCGTTGGTGCATGGCCGCCCTATGGCGGAACTGGAGCAGCTGGTCCGCAAGCGGTGGGCGGTCGACGGCCGGCCGGTGGTCGCGACGGCGGTACGGGTTCGCCCCGGACGTGAAGGGCGGAGCATTCTCGACGTCACCCTCGCTGAGGGGCGCAATCACGTGGTGCGTAAATGGTGCGAGGCCATGGGACTCAAGGTCGAGCGGCTGGCCCGACTCTCGTACGGCCCGGTCCGGCTGGGCGAGCTGCCGCCCGGGAAGTCCCGGCCCCTCACGCCCGACGAAGAACGGGCGGTCTACCGCGCGATCGGGCTCGGGCCCGACGGCGAGGAGTAAGCAATGGCGCAACCGGCACGACAGGCCGAAGTCATGACCCCCATCCGCCGCGCGGTGGCCGAAGTAGGCCGCCGGGTGGTGGGCCAGGAGACCATGGTGGAGCGGCTGATGGTGGGGCTGCTCACCGGAGGCCACGTGCTGCTGGAAGGGGTGCCGGGACTCGCCAAGACCCTCGCGGTCCGGACTCTGGCCGAGATCATCCACGCCACGTTCTCGCGGATCCAGTTCACTCCCGATCTGCTGCCGGCCGACGTGATCGGCACCATGGTCTTCGATGTGAAGACCCAGGAGTTCAGGATCCGAAAAGGTCCCATCTTCGCCAACATCATTCTGGCCGACGAGATCAACCGCGCGCCGGCCAAGGTGCAGTCCGCGTTGCTGGAGGCGATGCAGGAACGGCAGGTGACGATCGGTGGGACCAGCTACGTTCTGGAAGAGCCGTTTCTGGTGCTCGCCACCCAGAACCCGATCGAGAGTGAAGGCACGTATCCATT
>DASWKS010000155.1:0-6812 GCA_036396495.1 Gemmatimonadales bacterium | reverse complement strand
AAGACGTGACGACTGGCGAGCTTCAGGGCCAGTTCCCGGGCGAGTTGTGCCTGCCGCAGCTCCTCGTTCAGCTGTCGCACCCGCTCCACCTGGTCCCACGCGCTTGCCATGAGGGACTCCTGGTGGGTCTGGACCACCCGGGTCCCGAGCCCGGCACCGGTGCGAAGGCGCGGATCGACCGACAGTTCCTGAAACCAGAGCGGCCGCCCCGGCTGAATGTCAGCGTCGCAGCGGTCGGTGGCCGCGGGCCACTGGCCGTAGAGCGGCGGCGTCACGGTGCGTGGCGTATTGGGGTTCACCGCCCGCTCGGCCGGGAGATTCAGCAGCGCTTTCAGCCTTGCTATCCAGCCCTGGCGGGCCCCGCTATTCCAGACGGTATCGGGGGTGTTGAGCGCGGTGAGCATGCCCCTGAGTCCGAGCGGGCTGGTGTTCGCCGCGGGAAAGCCGGGCGAGGGGGCCGAGACGTCCATGTCCCGGATGCCGACCGACTCGGGCGCTTCGAACGGCTCGATGAGGCGGGCCAACGATTCAAAGTCGCCCAGCGGTCCGGTGCCGAAACGCCATTGATAGAAAACGGGGAGGGTCAACGGCCCACCGGGGGTGTCGCTCCAGGCGAGTGCCAGCGCATCGGTGCTCCCCGGATCCTGGCCGAGTCCGGCCATGACACCCCGTTTGAACGCGGGAACGAGGAGCGCCGTGTAGCCCCGATGCGGCTCCATCCGCCGGGGGGCGACCAGCCGGGACCGGATGGCCGGTGAACGGGCGGACATGAGGGCCGCGGCCCGGGCCTCATCGACCGTGGTCTCGCCGCTCACCTGCACATGGGCCCAGGCCCAGAGCTGTTTGCTCTTCGGCAACGCTTTCGCGTCCTTGATCTCTACCGTGCCCAGGTGTCCGTCGCTGCTCGGCGGCACTGATCGCTTGATTTCGGAATCCTCCAGCACGATGAGCGTGAGCCACGGGGTCAGCCGGTCGCCGGCCGTCGCGCGCGCCGGCGTGTACCGCCAGGGGAGATCTGCCTGGTCGAATTCGATGATCGGGAAGTAGTTGCACTCCGCGTCCATCACCCCAGCCTTGGGCCAGGTGCGGACCACGGTGCGGACATCGAACCCGGTCACTTCGCCGGGGCCGAAGAGTTCCACCGTCACGCCGTCCGCCAGGGCGGGATCGCTGTTGAATCGGACCTGAATCGGCAGCGAGACTCTCGGCTCCGAGCCGGGCGTCCCGTCGACTCGGGCGATTTCCGCGCCCACACCGGTCTTGAGCCAGGGGAGATAGGCGAACTGGCCAACCGTGAGCGTCACACGTCCTCCAGTTCGTGAACGGGCACCACTTGCAGCGCATCTCGTTCCGCCGGCCGGGTTGCGACGTACGCCTTGAGCGCCTGGTGCGCGGCGCCCTTGGTGGTCGGCGCCGAGATCTCGGCCTTCACCGCGAGGTCGTCGGTCGAGACGATCACGAACTGCTCCTCGGCCTGCGCCAGTTTGGTCGGCGCCGCGAAGGCCCGCGTCCCGGCCTGGACGAGACCGCTCTGCCGGCCCCCGCTGTTCAGGAGCAGCCCCTGCTGCATCCAGAGCGGGACCACAAACAGCGCCCGGAGCGAGGGGCCGTGCTCGGGATCGTCATAGTCGGTCTCGTAGGTAAGCGGCGCCGAGATCGACGGCCCCGCCTTGACGGCCGCGCTGGCCACCTCGACCCCGGCCTGCATCGGCTCGAACGACGGGCGGGAGAGCTTCTCCGCGTCAGTCAGCTCCTCGAATTGGGCTGATGCGAAGAAGTCTCTCACCGTGGTGAATGCGGCGGGAGAGGTTCCGACGGTCACCCGGTCAACGGTGAACTTGACCGGAGCGGGCGTGCCGCTGTTGCCGAACCGGCTGAGCGTGCGGTCGAGCGGCGCCACCGTCTCCTTCCAGGTCATCTTCCCCGCCGGGTCGATCACGGTCGCGGTGACTCCCGGCGGCAATGAAAGCGTGACGATGGGAAGACTGCCGGCAGCCGGAAGCGCGGCCCAGTTGCGTGGCTCCTTCAGCGCATCGCGCAGCGGCGGCCATGGATCAGCCGGTGCCAGAACCGCTTTCTCTTCGCTCCCGAACTTCACGTCGACGTCCACCGAGAGATCGAAGAAGAAGAGGGAGATCGTCGCCTCGCCCCGCACCCGCCACGGGGTGGGCCCGGAGAGCGTACCCTCAACGCTCACTCCGGCGAGCTGCAGATCACCGACGCCGATCTCGAGTCCGGCGGTAAAGGTCACCTCGAACGAGAAGGGCGAGAAGATGATCAGCGCATCGAAGCCGATCCAGCCGCGGACAAACACGCCGACGCTGATGTACAGCTCCGCCCGGGCGCCAAACTGAAGCGAGTTGCTGGTGAGCGCCTGGTAAGTCGAACAGCTGATCCGGATCCAGTCGCCGGCGCCCAGGCCGAGCGTGAGGCGCCGCAGCGCGGGGAATCCGGGGGGCGGCTGGAAGTGAGGGTGGAACCCGCCCAGGGCGATGGCGAAGTTCGGCTGATCCCCCCAGCAGAGCCGGAAGGCCATGTCGCCGGTGAGGGTGAAGAGGACAATCCGGGAATCGCGCAGAGTCGCATCGAGCGAGAGGAGCTTCGCGCCGAAGTCGATCATGGCCACGAAGTCGATGTGGATCTCCACGATCGCGGCGCGCCGCTCGGGGAAGAAGGCGGCGATCTGACCCAGCAGGGCGATCCGGATCGGATCCGGCAGCTCGATGATGATCCCGAGCGAGATCTCGACCAGGGTCGGCGTCCCCCACCCGATCTTGGCCATCGGGCCGAAGACGAACTGCCCTTCCTCCGGCGGGAAGATCCGGCTCAGGTCGCTGATGATCTGGGGCGCGTTCCGAACCGGATCCCGGGGAAACATGATCGAGTCGAGGCTGCCGGCGTAAACGCCCAGCCGCAGCGCCTCGGCGTTGATCGTACGATGAATGCCGCAGATGCCGCCGACCCCAATGAGGGTGAAGCCAAACCCGAGCTGGATGGGGAAGAACTCGACCGAAATGATGATGAGGAAGCTATAGCCCGTCCGCCCGTCGGGGAGTTTCGTGTCGATGAGCCCGATCGCGCTCACCTTGACGCTGAAGATCTCGAGCGCGAGGACGCCGGCGTAGCGGCCGTTCGGCTCGTCGTAGGAAATGAATCCGCCGCCGCTGATCGGACCCGCGTCGATCGCCAGTCCGACTCCGGTGGGCGGCTTGAACATGAAGTCGAGCTGCACTGGCCCCACGTTGCCCCCGCCGGGCGGGAACGAGAGGGTGGCTCGTACGCCCAGGCGGTCGACCGCGGCCGCCACCGGACCGATCTGGGCCGAGATCGCCGCCGACAGCTCGATCGGGACCGTACCGTCCTTGAACCCGGCACCGATGTAGGCGCGGATGAAGTGCAGAGGGCCCAGCGAGAGGTTGAGCGGAATCTGAATCTCGAGCATCCCGCTGCCCTGGAACTGGATGCCACCCGACAGGCTCCAGGTGAACCCTAGATCGAACGGTGCATCGATCTTGATTCCGGCGAGGATCGTGGTCAGGAACCCATCGCCCTGGCTGGCGTCGACCAGCAGCCGTCCCCCAGTGACGCTGGCCCCCACCACCGGTTCGACCGTTGCCTTGCCGGTCACGCTGCTCCAGTTGAACCGAACACCCACCTGGCCGTCGACCCGTCCCACCTCCAGGCGGCTGCCCCCCGCCTGACCCAGGAGAATGAACGGCGCTGCCGGCCGTCCCTCGATCACCAGCTGCGCCACGCCGTCGATCTGGCCGCTGGTGCTGGACGGTGTGATCTCCAGCGTGAATGGGGGCCGCAAGGTGGCGCTCGTTCCCAGCGTCAGCTTCCCGTCGAACTTGGCGTGGAAGAGCCAGGCGGGCGTGGGACCTGGGAGCGGCACATCGACATTCCCGCCGATCGGGAGCAGCACATCGATCCGGAGGCCTGGCGGGGCCGTCGAGGAATCGGCCGTCAGGTCGAACGCAAAGGCATCGAGCCGGGCCGGCTGGCCTCCTGATGGCGGGAAGTAGGTGGTGGGGAAACTCAATCGCTCGAGCAGACGCCCGAGCCCCTGGAGCAGCACGGTTCCATCGAAGCCCGGATCTCCCCAGGCAAACCGGCTGGTGAGGTAGTCGCCGGGGCGGTTCGCGAAATCGAGGATCCGATTCAGGTGCAGCTCTGTCTTCTCGAACCGCGGCTTGGTCGGGTTGCCGGAGTCGCCCGGGATCTCGACCTTCTCGACAATGCCGAGGAGGGTGAGGGTGCCGCCCACGGCGGGAATCAGGTCGAGGGCCGACGCGATGAAGAGATCGAGCAGCTTTTTCGGGAAGTCAGCGACCAGGTCATTGACCTGCTGGGCCGTGACGCCGGGGAGCGTCGGTCCCACCGCCTGGAGCTGATTCGCGACGTTGGCGAAGCTCGCGATGGTCTGTCCGGTGCGGGTCAGAACCGCGGCCACCCGGGCGACGATTGAAACGGTATCATCGGCTTCGATCTCCGCCAGGAGCGCGGCCACCTCGGGCTGGACGGCTTGCGCGGCGGTGGCGGTCGCGTCGGTGGCCGCGACGAAGCCGGCATCGGCCAGGAGTTGTTCCGGGAAATAGACCCCGAGCAGACCCAGCGTCTCCCTGACTCGGCCGCTCTTCATCCGGCTCCCGACCTGGCCCAGGATGGCGGCCAGTTCGAGCGCCAGCTGTTCCAGTGTACCGGCTTGACCGCTCATGCCGTTTCCTTCCGGCAGCACTCGCCGGCGGGGCAGTCAGTGCAGGTCGTGCATGACCTCGTCGTAGGTCCGGCCCGGCAGACTCGCGAGGAGCGGCCGATGTCGCTGGAGGTCGCGGCGAAGCGCCGGAGTGGCATAACGCTCGACCTCCCTGAGAAACTCGTCCAGCACCGCCGCGGCCGGCCTGCCGCCGATATCCGAGGGAAGCGGGTTGATGGGTTCCTCGGCGGCGGCGATGACCCGGCGGAAGACCTCGGGGCCGTTTGCCCGGCGCCAGGCAGCTGCGACCCGCCGCTCGGTATTGACCAGGCGATTCAACTCTTCGGAATGGTGCAGCCAGACGGCGATCAAATCGCGTCCCTGGGGGGTGCGGTCGAGATCGGTCTGGAGCCGGCGGATCGCGGGAGACACCTCGAGACCGGCATCGGGCGCTGCGTTCGCGGCCGCCGCCCTGGGAACGGTTTGCACCTGACCGAGCCTGGTGGCGGAGGCCACTTCGATCGTGATGCTGTCCGCGTTCTTGAACTTATCGATCAGATCCTTGATCGGGAAACCCTTGCCGAACCCTTCCTCGGCACCCGAGATCGGTCCGCTGGTGTAGAGGCCGACGACATCGTTCTGGTCGTTGACCAGCGCCGCACCCGAGTCTCCGAAGTCGCCGAAGTACAGCTTGCCGGTGAGTGTGGCGTCGGGGTTCGGCTTGATCACGATCCCGTTGGTGTAGCTTCTGGTTCCCGCCGTGCCGCTGGTGTTGATCGACCGAAGAGTTCCTCCCACCAGGCCCAGGGTGCGCCCCCGCATGCGGATCTGGTAGACCTGGGTCTGGGCCTCGGCGGTCGTGAGATCAAACCGGCCCCGGATGAATCCGATCTCCTTGATCTCGGCGACCCATTCGAGCTCCGCATCGAGCTGGACCAGGGCCGCATCCACGTCGGCGTCGTAATGGCTGGCGAGGCAGTTGCCGATCAGCCCCTTGCAACACTTGGTGCTGCTGTTGGTGGGCTCTGCCTGACCCACCAGCCTTCCCAACGTGGCGGGGCCTTCATCGAACAGTACGTGGTGGTTCGTCACCGCCATGATACGCTTGGGATCGGCCGGCACCCGCGCCATGAATCCCAGCGTGCCGGCCGATCCGCCGTCCTTCGCCTGGAGTTCGGTCCCACCTTTGACAGGCCGTACCCGGTCCTTATCCCCCCCGAGGTACGCCTGCGTGGTGTCCGGGAAAGGCCGCTTGGCGGGAACCAGTCCTGCTTTGTTCTCGAACGGCGGGCACTCCTCTACGTCGGTTGGCAGCCCCTCGATGTCGGGCGGCACCCGGGCATTTGGCGGGAGCTCGTCAGGGGACATCTTTCGGGTCACAAAAACCTTCACCACCAGTTCACCAGTGGGCTGGCCGTGCCTTACCCGACCACCGATCCCGACGCTGTGGACCCCCGGCAGCTTGAGGAGCTGCTCCGCGGCGCGTTTGGCCAGGGCGCGGTATTCCTCCTCGCTCCGTTTCATTGCAGCGGTTCCCCGACCTGCCTCAGTACATCGTTGTAGGTTCGGCCGGGGAGGGAGAGCAGCAATCCGCGATGGGCACTCAGATCGCGCTTGAGGTTATCGCTGGCGTAGCGCTCGACCTGATCCAGGAAGCACACCAGCCCCTCGCGGACCGGGAGGCCGTCGAGCTCGGTGGGAAGCGGCCGGGTCGGTTCGTAAGGTGCCTGTGCCACCAGGCGAAGGAGTGCCGATCCATTGTGCCGCTGCCAGACCGTCGCGACCCGTCGCTGGTTCTGCACGATGGCGTTGAGCTCATCCGAGTGCCGGAGCCAGGCCTGGAGAAAGACTCGGCCTCGCTCGCTGCGGTCCAGATCCCGCTCCAGCTCGCGCTCGGCCCTGATGGGGGACTCGACTCCGGCGAACTCGGGCACGGTATTCACAATGCCTTCGCCGGCGGTCGGCAGGACCCGGAGGGTGAAACCGAGGCGCGTGCTCATGTCGTCCTCGATCCGGTGGACCGGGATACCGTAGCCGTACCCAAAGCGTTCCGTCGCCGGATCGGCATCGGTCATCGTGTTTTCGTCTTCACCACCCCAGAGCAACGCCACCACCT
>DASWKS010000154.1:0-5551 GCA_036396495.1 Gemmatimonadales bacterium | reverse complement strand
GTACCCCCGCCCGCCACAGCACGGCCGGCCCGGCCATGGCGTCTTCCGAGATCCCGATCCGGGGCCCGAGCGGCAGCACCACGGCATTCACTTTCCGCCGGGCGATCTCGTCCGCCACCTTGTAGGCATCGGTGGAGTGATGCAACGTGAGATCGAATCCGAACTCATCCTTGAGTCGCAGGATGGTCATGACGTCGTGGGCCGAATGCACGTGGGCCCGTACCCGGTTCTTGCCGGCGAGCACCTGGCCCATCGCCTCGTAGCCCAGGTCGCGGGCCGGAGGCGCACCCTCCTTCCCGCCCGAGTCCCAGCGCTTCCAGGAGGCGAGGTATTCCTGGGTCTTGATGAGATAACTCCGCAGATTCGCGGCGACGCCCATCGTGGTGGTGGGATAGCGGCTGGACGACTTGGCCCCCATCGCGAACTTCATCCCGCCCCACTCGGTGACGATGCGGCGGCTCAGGTCGGTCCCGAAGGTCTTGATGACGATGGCCTGGCCGCTCACGTTCTCGCCGCTGCCAGGCCCGGTGATGACAGTGGTGACCCCGCCCCGCACCGCGTCCTTCCAGTCCGGATCCTCCAGATTGAGTGCGTCCAGGAAGCGATGCTGCGGACCGATCACCATGGGGGCATCGTTCAGATCGGTCGGCGTGGCGCCCACGTGGGAGTGCTCGTCGATCATACCGGGGATGATGCTCTTGCCGGCCAGATCGATCACGCGGGCCCCCGCCGGCACCGAGACCGACGAGCCCACTGCGGTGATCTTGCCTCCCCGTACCACGATGGTCCCGTTCCGGATGGGAGCGCCGGCGGCGGTGTAGATGGTGGCACCGCGCAACACGAGGGTTGTGTCTTGGGCCGCAAGCGGCGTCAGCAGCAATGCTGTGAGTAGTACCATGTTAGGCCTTTCAGGGTTCCTGGTTCCTGGTTCCAGGTTCCTCGTGCGGTGCTAGGTGCGGTGCTTGGTGCCGTGTGCTAGGTGCGCGGAGTATGCCTGGTCCATATGCTTGGCAGGACTCGTACCCAGCACCGGGCACTTGGCAACGCACGCAGCACCGTACGTGGCACGGGGAACGTGGAACGCGGAACCTTCAGGAAGTAGGCAGCTCATAATCCTGATAACGTGCCCTCAATACCTTCTTGTCGAACTTGCCCACACTGGTCTTGGGGATCTGGTCGATGAAGACCACGTCATCGGGCAACCACCAGTCCGCAACCTTGCCGCGCAGAAACTCCAGCACTTCCTGCCGGGTGAGGGTCTCGTCGCGGGGAACCACGCAGGCCAGCGGCCGTTCGGTCCATTTGGGATGGGCCACCGCGATGACGGCCGCCTCCGCCACCTTGGGGTGGCCCATGATCGCGTTCTCCAGATCGACGCTCGAGATCCATTCGCCGCCGCTCTTCACCAGATCCTTGGACCGGTCCACCAGCTGCACGAAGCCCTCGGCGTCGATCGCGGCGATATCGCCGGTCTTGAACCAGCCGTCATGGAAGGACTCCGCGCTCCGGGGCTCGTGGTAGTAATCCCGGATGACCCAGGGGCCTCGGACCTCCAGCTCCCCGGTAGCGGTCCCGTTCCAGGGTTGTTCGGTCCCGTCCTCCGCCATGATCCGGACCTCCACCAGCGGCAGCGGCAGGCCCTGCTTGAGCCGCTGCCGAGTCTGGGCCTCGAGCGGCCAGGAGCTCATGTCGGGCTTGAGCTCGTTGAGAGTCCCGACCGGAGACATTTCCGTCATCCCCCAGCCCTGCATCAGCTTCACCCCGAAATCACGCTCGAAACCCTCCAGCAGCGAGCGGGGCAGGGCCGAACCTCCCACGGTCATCAGGCGCAAGCTGGAAACGTCGCGCGGTTGCTGCCGCAGTGCCTGGTACATGGCCCCCACGATAGTTGGCACGCCGCCGACATACGTCACCCGCTCGCTCGCGATCAGATCCACCAGATCTCCCGGCTGCATGAACCGGCTGGGGAAGACCACGTCACACCCGACCATCGCGGCACCGAACGGCAGCCCCCAGGCATTCACGTGGAACATCGGGACGATCGAGAGGATCCGGTCATGGGGATACAGGTACAGGCCCCCGTACCCGATGCCGAGGCTGTGCAGGACCAGTGCCCGGTGGGAGTACAGACATCCCTTCGGATTCCCGGTTGTCCCGGAGGTGTAGCAGAGACCGGCGGCCTGCTGTTCGGTGAGCCTCGGCCAGGCGAAATCGGCCGGTTCGGCTGCCAGCATCGCCTCGTAGTCGATGGTACCGGGCGGAACGCCCTGCCCTACGTCGTCCATGACGATGACGTGCTCCAGGGTCTTGAGCTGAGGCCGCAGCTTCTCGAACACCGGCCAGACCGACGCGTCGACGAAGACCACCCGGTCTTCGGCGTGATTGAAGACGAACGCCATCTGCTCAGGAAACAACCGGATGTTCACCGTGTGGAGCACGGCGCCCATGCAAGGCGCCGCAAAGTACACCTCGTAATGCCGGTAGGAGTTCCAGGCGAAGGTCGCCACCCGGTCACCCGAGCCGATGCCCAGGCGGGTGAGCGCGCCGGCCAGCCGCCCGACCCGGCCGTGCCAGTCGCCGAAGGTGTAGCGGTGGGTTCCGTCGGCGGTGCGAGTGACGATGGCGCTCCGCGACCAGTAGCGGCCGGCCCGGTCCAGGAAATGGGTGAGGGTGAGCGGCCAATCCATCATCAGGCCATCAAGCATGGCGGCTCCAGACCACGTGAAGGGTCGCGGGCTTGCGGAATTCCGCGCCGGACGGCGGAGTGTCTCTCTCTGGATCGAGCGATAACCCGGGACAGCGATCGAGCAGCGCCTCGATCGTCAGGCGGGTCTCCAGCCGGGCCAGCGCGGCCCCGAGACAGAAATGCCGGCCGACCCCGAACGACACATGCTGCCCGGCGTTCTCGCGCCGGAAATCGTACCGGTCGGCCTCGGGAAACTTGTCAGGGTCCCGGTTGGCTCCGCCGATCATGCACTGCACCGTGTCGCCGGCATCGATGGCCACCCCCCGGAGGTCGGTGTGCCTGGTAGCATGGCGGGTGCAGGTCTGGACCGCGGGCTCCCACCGCATGGCCTCTTCGATGGCGACCGGCAGCAGACCGCGATCGGCCCGCACCACCGTCAGCGCGTCAGGGTTCCGGAGCAGCGCCCAGACCGAATTGAGAATCGTCGCCTCGGTGGTTTCGATACCCCCGAAAAGGATGATCAGCGTATTCCGGAGGATCTCGTCGTCGCTCAACACCCGGGGATGAGCCCGGGCCAGCGTCCCCAGCAGTCCATCGGCCGCCGCCAGCGCCGGCTCCACCGCGCGGCGAAATGCGCCGACCGCTGCCTGCCCTCGCCGGCGGATGTCGCCGTCGCGTTGGAAGTTGGCCAGCGAGGCGGCGAACGCATCGTACCAGTCCCGAATGGCGGGATGATACTCCTCGGAAAGTCCCAGCACCATCACCACGGTGGCCAGCGCCAACGGGCCGGCCAGGGTGGTCCTGAGCTCGGTCCGGCCGGCTCCCTCGAACCGATCCACCAACCCGGCCACCAGAGCCGCCACCCTCGGTCCGGCATCGTCCCGCACCGCCCGGGTGGTGAAGGGCGGCGCGCAGGCGGATTTGTAGCGTCGCTGTTCCTCACCTTCCGCGGAGAGCATCTGACGACCGAACGTGTCCTGGATGGTGGACCCCGGCGCGTCGGTCGAGAAGCGATCCGGGTCGCGCAGCACCTCGACCACGTCGTCATAGCGGGTCACGAACCACATCCCCGCCGGTTCGACCCACGCGATCGGAGTCTCGCGACGGAGCCGATGCAGGATCGGGTACGGATCGCGGTCCAGGGCAGCCGGATCGACGTAACAGGATTGCAGACCAGGCATGAGGCAGAGCGTGCTGCGAACGCCGGGTCAGGACTTCCCGGCACTCGCAGCACTCGCGGAGCTTTCTAGGCTATGGGTTCAGGGCATTGCAGGCTGTAGGATCGAACTCGGGATTGTTCTGCTCCGGCTGGGGAATGACGAACGTCACCTGGGTTCCCCGGGTGAGTCCCTGTTTGTGATATCCCCCGGTGGGGAACACCGATTCCGCCGCCCGGCTGTACTGCCGCACCAGCCGGCGGAGATCACCCAGCCGGTGCGCCGTCAGATACATCCAGAAGGCGCGCTCCCGGAAGGTCAGGTCTACCCGGGCGTCGGCGGAGCCGGGATCCGCCAGCGGACCAAGTCCGGTTACCGTGGTGCGGATGGCATTCAGCGTCGTCAGCCAGCCCGCCGCGTCGCCGGCCTTGAGCGCCGCCTCGGCCTCAATCAACCGGGCCTCGATGCCGCTGGCATGAATGACCGGATCGGCCTGGCTGGTGTATTTACGAAACTGGGTCATCGGTGTCACGCCGTCGTTCCGGCTCAGGCCGGTGTTGAGCACCGGCACCCGCGGGTCCGCCGCGGTCGAATAATCCAATCCGTTGGTCCCTTCACCGGTCGGCACGGAGTAGATGTCTGCGCCGAATTGCACCGGGATCTGATTGGTCTGCCGCGGCGTGGTGGTGGAGTGGAAGATCTGGTACGCGTAGTCGGTCGGCACCGAGGCCACGGCGGCGGCAGCCCCGGCAAAATCGCCCTTGTTGAGCAGGGCCCGACCTCGCAGGACCGCGATCAGGTTGGCCACCCGGGCGACGCCGCCGGTGGAAGCCGCCGCCGAGGTCAGCCGCGTCAGCGCGGCGTCCAGCAGCTCGGTGGTGCTCTGGGCGGGGCCAAAGGTCGGTCCGTCGAGACTGCTAATCGGAACCGCCGAGCAGTAATGCTCCGCCAGTAGGATGAAAGCGAACCCTTCGATCGCAAGCAGTTCGCCCACCCTGACGTCGGCAGCGCCCACCACCACCGTCACCCGGGCAGCGGCATTGGCTGCCCGGGCCCGGGCTCGCTGCAAATTCAGGAAGACAGCGGGAGTCGTGGTGTTGGTAGCCAGGACGTTTCGCAGGTCCCACTCCCGAACGGCGGGCGGGGTGCTGGCGTGCATGGACTCGTCGGTAAAAAGAGCCGAGACGAGCGACAGGGCGATCCCGTTGGGCACCCCGGCGATCCCGGATGCACCGTTGTCCATCATCATCACGAAATCGGAGATCGCTCCGGCGTAGAGCGCTTGGACCCCCTGCGGGTTGTCCAGCGCACCGCTGTCGATGATGTCCGGAGTCTCGACCTCGAGGATTTCGTCCCGGCTGCAGGCGCCAGCGCCCAGGGCCAGGAGCAGCACCGTGGTAGTTGTGAGCGTCCGCATGGTCAGAACCCCAGGTTGAAGCGCAGCACCAAGTAGAGCGGCTGGCGCAGCTGGAAGAAATTGTAGTTGGCGGCATCCTGAGACTGGGTCACGTTCTCCGGATCCCAGCTGTCGAAGCCACTGAGCATGAACACGTTCCGGGCGCTCAGCGTGATACTGCCGCTCCGGGCGCCGATAACCCGGGCCACCGAAGCCGGCGCGTTATAGGTGAGGCTCGCTTCCCTCAACCGGAAGAAGGTGCCGTCCTCGGCGTAGGCGCCGAAGGCGCGCGCCCCCGCCACCGCCTTGGCC
>DASWKS010000153.1:0-8693 GCA_036396495.1 Gemmatimonadales bacterium | reverse complement strand
CGCGCCAAGGGCCGGCAGCTGAGCCGAACGGCCAGCCACAAGAAGGCCCTGCTCAACAATATGGCGGCGAGCCTCTTCGCCCACGGTGCCATCACCACCACGACCGCCAAGGCCAAGGAGCTGCGGCCGTTCGCGGAACGGCTCATTACGCTGGCGCGCCGGGGCGACCTGCATGCCCGCCGGCTGGTGGAGCGGCGGATCAAGGACCGCGACGTGCTGGGGCGGCTCTTCAGCGAGATCGGGCCCCGCTTCGCCGCTCGCCCGGGTGGCTACACCCGGATTCTCAAACTGGGCCATCGGGTTGGTGACGGCGCCGAGACCGCCCGGATCGAACTGCTCGCCGAGTGATGGCGCCACCGGATTCCGGCAATGCAAAGGGGACCCGTTGGGGTCCCCTTTTTTCGGCTAGCTTCCTGCCAAGATCCCGCGCCGCTGCCGCGGCGCGGCAGGCCGGTTCAGGCCACCTTGGTCACCTTGTTGCTTCGGATGCAGCGGGTGCACACCCGGATCCGGCGGTGCTCGCCGTCGATCAGGGTCCGGACAGTCTGGAGGTTGGGATACCAACGCCGTTTCACCCGGTTGTTGGCGTGGCTGACGTGGTTCCCGGTAGTCGGGCCCTTGCCGCACACGGCGCAGATACGAGCCATTTGAATCCCCTGCCGTTATCGGCTACTTGGTGGACAACCTCTAAACCTAAGCAGCGCATGACACTTACACAAGCGTTGAAGTCGGTCGAAGTCGGTCGAAGACAGTCGAAGGAGGTTCCGCGTTTTCGATCGATCACAGCCGTCTTCGACCGCCTTCGACCAACTTCGACCAGCTTCGATCGGGAAGAGGGAGGGGCCGGGTGGCAAAGCGCGCCCTGATCACGGGAATCACCGGTCAGGACGGCTCATATCTCGCCGAGTTGCTCCTCGACAAGGGATACGAGGTGGTGGGTGTCGTCCGGCGCACCAGCCACCACAGCTTCGAGCGGGTGGAGCATCTCCTGGGACGGATCCGGGTGGTGCACGCCGATCTGCTCGACCAGCACTCCCTGACTATGGCGGTGCAGGAAGTACAGCCGGACGAGGTGTACAACCTGGCGGCCCAGTCCTACGTCCCCACCTCGTTTGCGCAGCCGGTTCTCACCGGAGAGTTCACCGCGCTGGGCGTCACCCGGATCCTCGAGGCCCTGCGGCTGGTCTGTCCCACCGCGCGCTTTTACCAGGCGAGCTCCTCGGAGATGTTCGGCAAGGTTCGGGAACATCCCCAGAACGAGCTGACGCCGTTCTATCCCCGCTCCCCGTACGGAGTGGCCAAGGTCTATGGCCACTGGATCACGGTGAACTACCGCGAGAGCTACGGCCTGCACGCGGTGAGCGGGATTCTGTTCAACCACGAATCGCCCCGGCGCGGGATGGAGTTCGTGACCCGGAAGGTGTCCGACGCGGTGGCTCGCATCAAGCTGGGCCGGTCCACCGAGCTCAGGCTGGGCAACCTGGACGCCCGGCGCGACTGGGGCTTCGCGGGCGATTACGTTGACGCCATGTGGCGGATGCTGCAGGCGCCCGAGCCCCGGGACTACGTGATCGGCACCGGCGTGATGCACAGCGTGCGGGATCTGGTGCAGCTCGCGTTCGATCATGTGGGGCTGGACTGGCGCAGGTACGTCGTCAGCGATCCGGAATTCATGCGACCCGCCGAGGTCGACGTGCTGCTGGCCGATGCTGCCCTGGCCCGGTCCGAGCTGAGATGGTCACCCCAGGTGTCGTTCCAGGAACTGGTGGCCATGATGGTGGACGCGGATCTGGCTCGGCTGGCCAGCCGATGAGGGTCCTGGTTACCGGGGCCAACGGCTTCACCGGCGGATGGTTGATCCGGTCCCTGCTGCAGGGCGGTCACGAGGTCATCGGAGCCGCCGGACCGATCGCGGGGCAGCGATTGCTGACCCCGGCGGAACGGGACCAGGTCACCTGGGTGGTGCTCGACGTCGATGATCCGGGCTCGGTCCGGGCCTGTGCCGCCGTGGCGGTGGACGCGGTGGTGCATCTGGCGGCGGTCTCCTCGGTGGCGCACTCCCTGGCCGAGCCGGTCGCCACCTGGCGGGTCAATACGGTGGGTACTATGTCGCTGCTGGAGACCCTCGCGGTCCAGCGGCGTAACGGGATCAGCGATCCTCTGGTGCTGGTGGTCTCCACCGGCGAGGTCTACGGGCCGGGGTCGTCCGAACCACGGCGCGAGACCGAACCGGTCCGGCCGGTTTCCCCCTACGCGGCCAGCAAGGCGGCGGCGGAGCTGGGCGGGCTCGAGATCTGGCATCGGACCGGGCTCCGGGTGGTGGTGGCGCGGCCGTTTCCGCATACCGGGCCCGGCCAGACGGCGCGATTCGTCGTGCCGGCCTTTCTGGAACGGATCCGGATCGCCCGGCGGGCCGGCGCTCCGGTCGTCAAGACCGGGAATCTGGAACCGGTGCGCGATCTGCTCGACGTGCGGGATGTGACGGCGGGCTATCTCGCGCTGCTGGAGCGGGGCGCGCCGGGCGAGATCTACAACGTCGCCACGGGGCGCGGGCTCTCGCTCGAGGAAGTGTTCTTCCGGGTGGCGGAGCGGGTGGGACACCACGCCATTCCCGAGCTCGATCCCGCCCTCGCGCGGGCCGTTGACATCCCGCATCTTGTGGGCGACCCGGAGAAGCTCCACGCCGCGACCGGTTGGTCGCCCCACTACACGCTGGACCAGACCCTGCAACTGATGCTCGATGCCGAAGCGTACTGATCTTCACTCCATCCTGCTGGTCGGGTCGGGGCCGATCGTCATCGGCCAGGGCGCCGAGTTCGACTATTCCGGCACCCAGGCGGTGCGGGCGCTCAAAGAGGAGGGCTACCGGGTCATCCTGGTGAACTCCAATCCCGCCACCATCATGACCGATCCCGAGCTGGCCGACCGGACCTACATCGAGCCGGTGACCCCGGAGTGGGTCGAGAAGATCATCGCCCGGGAGCGGCCCGATGCGCTGCTGCCCACCATGGGCGGCCAGACCGCGCTCAACGTGGCGATGTCGCTCCACCGGGCCGGAGTGCTGGCCCGCTACGGCGTGGAGCTGATCGGGGCCAGCGAGCGCGCCATCCGGATCGCCGAGGACCGGGAAGAATTCACCCAGGCGATGATCCGGATCGGGTTGCGGACCCCGCAGGGTCACGTGGTGCACTCGGTGGACGAAGGACTGACCACCGTGGAGGAGACCGGCTATCCCGCCATCCTCCGGCCCTCCTTCACCCTGGGGGGCACCGGCGGGGGCATCGCCTATAACCGGAAGGAATTCGAGGACCTGCTGCGGCGCGGTCTCGAGGCGTCGCCGGTCAAGTCGGTGCTGGTGGAGCGCAGCATCATCGGCTGGAAGGAATTCGAGCTGGAGGTGATGCGGGACGGGGCCGATAACGTGGTCATCGTCTGCTCCATCGAGAACCTCGACCCGATGGGTGTACACACCGGCGATTCCATCACGGTGGCGCCGGCCATGACGCTCTCCGACCGCGAGTACCAGGTGATGCGCGACGCCTCGATCCGGATCATCCGCGAGGTGGGCGTGGCCGCCGGCGGCTGCAACATCCAGTTCGCGGTGCACCCCGAGACCGGGGAGCAGCTGGTGATCGAGATGAATCCCCGGGTGTCGCGCTCGTCGGCGCTGGCCTCGAAGGCCACCGGATTCCCCATCGCGCGCATCGGCACCAAGGTGGCCGTGGGATACCGGCTGGACGAGCTGCCGAACGACATCACCCGGACCACCCCGGCGTCGTTCGAGCCGGTGCTCGACTATGTGGTGGTGAAGATCCCGCGTTTCGCCTTCGAAAAGTTCCCCACCGCCGATCCGCGGCTCACCACCCAGATGAAGTCGGTGGGCGAGGTGATGGCGATCGGCCGGACCTTCAAGGAGGCGCTGCAGAAGGGCTTCCGCGGCCTCGAGATCGACCGGCCCGGCTGGGTGACCGGGCCGGTGCCGGCGGACGACCGGCTGCCGGACGGCAGCATCGAAGCCATCCGAAGCGCGTTAGGCACTCCCACCCCGGAACGGTTGTTCCAGATCAAACGGGGGCTGCTGGCCGGCATCACCGAAGCGGAGATCGCTCAACGATCGCTGATCGACCCCTGGTTCATCGGACAGCTGGGCGAGCTGGTGGAGGCAGAGCGCGAGTGGAGCGGGCTCTGGAAGGACCGCCAGGCGGCGTGGGCCATCACCGAAGCGGAAGAGCGGGCCGCGATCCGCAAGATGAAGCGGCTGGGATTCTCCGACCGGCAGCTCGCCGATCTGCGGGGTGCGACCGAAACCGAGGTGCGCCGGAGGCGACAGGCGCTGGGGGTCCGGCCCAGCTACAAGACGGTCGACACCTGCGCCGGCGAATTCCCCTCCTCGACGCCCTATCTCTATTCGTCCTACGACGAGGAGACGGAGAGCGGGCCCAAGGGCGACCGCACGGTGGTGATTCTGGGCTCCGGTCCCAACCGGATCGGCCAGGGGGTGGAGTTCGACTACTGCTGTGTCCGGGCGGCGCTCCGGTTTCGCGAGATGGGCTACACCACGGTGATGGTCAATTCGAACCCCGAGACCGTGTCCACCGACTTCGACATGTCGGACACGCTGTACTTCGAGCCGCTCACGCTGGAGGATGTGCTCGAGATCGTCCACGTGGAGCGGCCCCTCGGCGTCGTGGTGCAGCTGGGGGGCCAGACCCCGCTCCGGCTGGCCCGAGGACTCGAGGCCGAGGGCGTTCCCATCCTGGGCACCTCGCCGGAGGCCATCGACCTGGCCGAGGACCGGGGCCGGTTCGAGGCCATCGTCCGGGAGCTCGGGGTGAGACAGCCGCGGGCCGGGACCGCCACCTCGCTGGACCAAGCCCTGCGGGTGGCGCAGGAGGTGGGGTACCCGGTCCTGATCCGGCCCTCCTACGTGCTGGGCGGCCGGGCCATGCAGATCGTGTACGACGGCGACCAGCTGGAACAGTTCTTCGGGCACGCGATCCGGGTGGCGCCGGGCCATCCGGTGCTGATCGACCAGTTCCTGGAGGATGCCTTCGAGGCCGATGTGGACGCCATCAGCGACGGCCATCGCTCGGTGGTGGGCGGGGTGATGCAGCACATCGAGGATGCGGGCGTCCACTCGGGGGATTCGGCCTGCGTGATGCCGCCCTACCTCATCACCGAGGACCAGGTCGAGGAGATGAAGCGCTACACCCGCGCTTTTGCCGAGCGGCTGGGCGTGGTGGGGCTGCTCAACGTGCAGTACGCCATCCGGAACGGCATCGTGTACGTGCTCGAGGTGAATCCCCGCGCGTCGCGTACCATCCCGTTCGTCTCCAAGACCACCGGCGTGCCGCTGGCCGGCCTGGCGGCGGCCGTGATGGTGGGGAGGTCGCTGGAGGAGCTGGGGTTGTCGGACGACATCGTGCATCCCTACGTGGCGGTCAAAGAAGCGGTCTTTCCCTTCAACAAGCTGCAGGGCGTGGATCTGATTCTCGGTCCGGAAATGCGCTCGACAGGTGAGGTGATGGGAATCGCCGATTCGTTCGGGATGGCCTTCGCCAAGGCGCAGGCCAGCGCCGACGGGGCCCTCCCGCTCTCGGGCGCCGTGTGCGTGACCGTCAATGACCACGACAAGGCGACCGTCACGCCGATCGCCCGGCGCTTTCACGAGCTGGGATTCCGGGTGCTGGCCACGGAGGGCACCGCCCGGTACCTGCGGGCCCGGGGCATCCCGGCTCAGAAGGTCCTCAAGGCGTACGAGGGGCGCCCCAACACGGTGGACCTGATCGTGTCGGGCGAGGTGCAGTTACTGATCAACACGCCGTTAGGCAAGCTGACCCAGCAGGACGACTACACCATGCGGAGAGCCGCGCTGCAGCACGGGGTCCCCTATACCACGACCATGTCGGCCGCGTCGGCGGCCTGCGACGCGATCATCGCGCTCAAGAGCCGAGTGGGCGAGGTGCGCACGTTGCAGGAATGGCACGAGCTGGCGCGGTCGCTCGCCGCCGACCCGGCGTGACCTCCGCGCGGGATCGGGTCTTCGCGGGCCGGCTGCGGGCGACCGTGCGGGGCGAGGTGCGGTTCGAAGAGCCACTGGCGCGGTACTCGACTTACCGGATCGGCGGGCCGGCCACCGTCGCCATGCCGGCCACCGAGGACGACGTGGCCAGCGCGCTCTGGCTGGCGGCCGAAGCGGGCGTCGATGTCTTCCCCCTCGGTCTCGGCTCCAACGTGCTGCTGCCGGATGAAGGACTGGACGCCCTGGTGCTCCGGCTGGGGAAAGGCCTGGACCGGATCCAGCGCACCGACAATCCCGCGGTCTGGCGTCTCGGCGCCGGGCTCCCGGCACCGCTCGCCGCCCGCAAGACCGCCGAGGCCGGATGGGCCGGGCTCCACATGATGGTGGGCGTTCCCGGGACGGTGGGCGGTGGGGTCTACATGAACGCGGGCTGCCACGGCGGGCAGTGGTCCCAGGTCCTCACCCGGGCTGAGGTCATCGCCCGCAACGGGGAACGGCGCGAGATCGATCGGGCCCACGTCCCCTTCGCCTATCGGCGGAGCGGGCTCGGCGACCTCATCGTGCTGAGCGCCGAGGTCGAGCTCTCCCCCGGCCCGTCAGAGGAGTTGGCGGCCGAAGTCGACCGGCTGTTCAGCTGGCGGCAGCGCGGGACCCCGTTCAACAAGCCCTGCTGTGGCAGCGTGTTCACCAATCCGGTCTGGCCGGTGGGCACGCCCGAAGGCGGGCCGCGCACTGCGGGGCAGCTGATCGAGGCGGCCGGACTCAAGGGGACCCGGGTGGGTGGCGCCGAGGTGTCCGCCATGCACGCCAACTATTTCGTGAATCTGGGAGAGGCGCGAGCCGAGGATGTGCGGCGGTTGATGGAGATCGCAAGAGACGAAGTCGAACGCCGGTTCGGGTTGCGGCTCATCCCGGAGGTGAAAGTGATCGGGGCCGATGGCGCCATCATCAAGGACTGATCGCGACTTTTTCGTCCACGAATCCAGCTACGTCGACGACGGCGCCATCGTCGGCCGGGGCACCAAGATCTGGCACTTCTGCCATGTCATGCCTGGCGCCGTCATCGGCGAAGGGTGCAATCTGGGCCAGAACGTGGTGGTGATGCCCAAGGCCATCATCGGGAACAACGTCAAGATCCAGAACAACGTGTCGATCTACCAGGGCGTCATTCTGGAGGACGACGTGTTCTGCGGCCCCAGCTGCGTCTTCACCAACGTCATCAATCCCCGCAGCGCAGTAAACCGTAAGGAGGAGTACCAGCAGACCCTGGTACGGCGGGGGGCCTCGATCGGCGCCAACGCCACCGTGGTCTGCGGCTACGAGCTGGGGGAATACTGCTTCGTGGGGGCCGGGGCCGTGGTGACCGGGAACGTGCCGGCCTACGCGCTGGTGGTGGGAGTGCCGGCTCGACAGGTCGGTTGGGTGTGCCGCTGCGGGGTCTCCCTCGCGGTCGATCACGGGGTGGCGGTCTGTCGCGGGTGCGGTACGCGGTACCGCGAGGCCGACGCTCGCCTCGGGCCCGTTGATCCCACAGGCTGAGCCTGCTAAGTTTCGGGCTTGCAAGAAGTTGCGTCCTATCCAGCGATTGAGCGATTTGACGTTTTAGCGGTGGGGCAGGCGCCGGATTCGCTAAACCGCTGAATCGCTGAATCGTCAAATGGTATGAGGGCTCATTGAAGGTCCCATTGCTCGATTTGACCGCGCAGTACGCGGCGACCAAAGACGCGGTCCTCCCGGCCCTGATGTCGGTGATCGAACGGCAGCAGTTCATCATGGGCCCGGAGGTAGGGCAGCTCGAGACCGCGCTGGCGGAGCTGTGTCACACCGCGCACAGCATCGGCTGCGCCAGCGGCACCGATGCGCTGCTGCTGCCGTTGATGGCGCTCGACTTGCAGCCGGGCGACGAAGTGGTGACCCCGGCGTTCACCTTCTTCGCCACCGCGGGGACCGTTCATAACGCGGGCGGGCGGCCGGTCTTCGTCGATATCGACCCGGAGACTCTCAACATCGATCCCGAGGCCCTCGCGGCCGCGATCACCCCCCGGACCCGGGCCATCATCGTGGTCCATCTGTTTGGGCAGATGGCGCCGATGGAACGGCTGATGGCGCTGGCGGCTCAGCACGGGATTCCGCTCATCGAGGATGCGGCCCAGGCCATCGGCGCCCGGCGTCTGATCGACGGGGTCTGGCGTATGGCGGGTGAGCTGGGCTGGGTCAGCGGCTTCTCGTTCTTCCCGAGCAAGAACCTGGGTGCCTACGGTGATGCGGGCCTGATGGTGTGTCAGGACGATCAGACCGCGACCCGGCTGCGCCGGCTCCGGCTCCACGGCGGAGCGAAGCACTACTTCCATGACGAAGTCGGCACCAACAGCCGGCTGGATACCCTGCAGGCCGCGGTGCTCCACGCCAAGCTGCCCTTCCTGGCCGGATGGAGCGAGGCCCGGCGCCGCAACGCCGCCCGGTATGACGCGGGCCTGGCCGGGGGCGGGCCGGTCCGGACGCCGGTGACCGATCCGGCCAACCAGCACATTTTTCATCAGTACACGCTGCAGGTGGAGCGGCGGGACGAGCTGCAGGCGTTTCTCCGGGCCCGGGAGATCGGCACCGCGGTCTACTATCCGCTGGCGCTGCATCTCCAGCCCTGTTTTGCCTACCTGGGTTATCGCAAAGG
>DASWKS010000152.1:0-4484 GCA_036396495.1 Gemmatimonadales bacterium | reverse complement strand
GCTATCCTGGATCCGCAGGATCTCGCGGGCGCGGGCCACGCTCACGCCGGGCAGCGTCGTGGGCATGAAGAGCAGCGTGCCTTCGTCCAGCGGTGGGTAGAACTCACTGCCCAGCCGGCTCCAGGGAATCCAGGTCAGGGTCAGCGCCAGCACCCCAGCGCCAATAACCCCCCACCGATGCCGCAGCACCAGGTCGATCACCGGGCGGTAGAGCCGGATGAGCACACGGTTGAGCGGATTGGCCTGCTCCCGAAAGATCCGCCCGCGGACGAAGAGCCCCATGGCTACCGGCACCACCGTCACCGACAGCAGACTCGCCCCCGCCATGGCAAAGGTCTTGGTGAACGCCAGCGGCCGGAACAGCCTGCCCTCCTGCCCTTCCAGCACAAACACCGGGATGAAGGACACGGTGATGATGAGGAGCGAGAAGAACAGTGCCGGGCCCACTTCCTTGCTGGCGTCGACCACGATGCCCCACCGCTCGGCCGTGCTCAGCACCCGGGTATCGAGCCAGCGGCCTCCGCCGGCGCCCTTGGCCTCGAGGGCACGCTCCAGGTGCTTGTGCATGTTCTCGATCATGACGATGGCCGCGTCGATCATGGCCCCGATGGCGATGGCGATACCGCCCAGGGACATGATATCCGACCCCACCCCCACGCTGCGCATGAGGATGAACGCAATGAGGATACCGAGGGGCAGGGTGATGATGGCGACCAGCGCGGAGCGGGCGTGCAACAGGAACAGCACGCACACCGCCGCGACCACCAGACTCTCTTCGATCAGAGTGTTCCGCAGGTTACGGATCGACCGCAGGATCAGGTCGCTGCGATCATATACCGTGTGGAAAACCACGCCTTCGGGCAGGCTCCCCTGGATTTCGGCCAGACGGGCCTTGACCCGCTCGATGGTCTGGAGCGCGTTCTCCCCGAAACGCATGACAACGATGCCCCCGACGGCGTCACCCCGGCCATCGAGCTCCGCGATGCCGCGCCGGACCGCCGGGCCGACTGAGACCCGGCCCAATTCGGCCACCCGAATCGGGGTTCCGGTCTGGGTGGCGCTGACCACGACATTCTCGATGTCGTCAATCGAGCGCAGGTATCCCAATCCCCGCACCATGTATTCCCGCTCCGATAACTCCATCACCATTGCGCCCACGTCGGCATTCGCATTCTGGATCGCTTCCATCACCCGGGTGATGGAGACGCCGTAGGCCTGCAGGCGCGCGGGATCCAGATCGATCTGGTACTGCTTCTCGAACCCTCCCACTGAAGCGACCTCGGAGACGCCGGGGACCGCCGTGAGCGCGTACCGAAGCTGCCAGTCCTGCAGGCTGCGGAGTTGCGAGAGATCCAGCCGGCCGGTCGTGTCCTCCAGTGCGTACTGGAAGACCCAGCCCAGGCCGGTTGCGTCCGGCCCGAGGGTCGGCGATACCGACGCAGGGAGCTTGCCCTTGATGCCGTTCAGATACTCGAGCACCCGCGATCGGGCCCAATAGAGATCGGTGGCGTCGTCGAAGAGGACGTAGACGAACGAGATTCCAAAAAAGGAGTACCCCCGGACCACGCGCGACCCCGGCACCTTGAGCATCTCGGCCGCGATGGGGTAGGTGACTTGGTCCTCCACGATCCGCGGGGCCTGCTCGGCGAACTCCGCCTGCACGATGACCTGGACATCGCTCAGGTCAGGCAGCGCCTCGAGCGGCGTGCGTCGAACGGCCACGATCCCGCCGGCGATGAGGGCCACCACTGCGAGCCCGATGAGGAAGCGGTTCGCGGCTGACCAGGCAATGATGCGTCGCAGCATAAAGCGGTCACCTTCCCTCGTGCTGGGAGTGATCCATCGGCGGTACGGGTGGTTTGGCCACCGAGTCCGGCCGCCGAGGCGCTGCCTTGGGTGGACCAATGTCCATCCCCGGCATGTCTCCCATGCCGCCAAGCAGCGAGCCCAGATTTGACTCGGCATCAAGCAGGAAGGTGCCGGACGCGACCACAGTGTCACCCAAGGCAAGACCGCGCAGCACCTGGATGCGCTCCGGGGTCGACGCGCCCAGAACCACTTCGCGCGGTTCGAACCGCCCGTCGGTCAGTTTGACGAAAACCAGGTTCCTGGTTCCGGTGGCCAGTATCGCGGACCGCGGCACCGTGAGTCCCGCCATGGGCCGGCCCTCGAACTGCAACAGCCCGTACATTCCCGGCTTGAGCCGCATGTCCCTGTTCGGGAGCTCGACCCGAATCCGCGCCGTCCGGGTGGCGGGATCAACGGTGGGGTACACATAAGTCACGCGGCCGCTACGTTCTACCCCGGGCAAGGCCTGGAAGGTGGCCCTGACCGTCGCGCCCAGCCGCACCAGGGGCAGGTCCTGCTCGAACATTTCGCCCTCGACCCACACCACATCGAGATCCGCCAGGCGATAGAGCGGCTGGCCCGCCATGATCCGCTGCCCCAGCAACACGCTCTTCTCGATCACGAAGCCGTCGTAGGGCGACCGCAGTGGTACGACCCGTTCCACCGTGCCGGTCTGCTCCACCCGCGCGACCACATCGTCTGGTACGTTCCACTGCTGCATCCGCTGCCGCCCCGCCGCGACCGCACGAGAGGCGGACGCTTTGGCCTCGGGATCGGCGGCACTGACGGCGCGCTCGAGTTCGAGCGCAAGCAGCAACTCCGTCTGTGCGGCGACTACATCGGGCGCGTAGAGGCCGAGCAGCGGCTCGCCCGCCCGCACCAGCTGGCCGGTAAAATCCACGTCGAGTCGTTCAACGAAGCCGTCGACTCGGGCGGTGATGGTCCGGGCCCGAGTCTCATCCTCCTTCACCAGGCCCACGACGCGCACTGTGCGGGCCATCGGGGTCTCGGTCACCGGAGCGAACGTCACGCCGATCCGTTGCTGGTCGCTTGGCGCCAGCGTCACCGGCTTCGCCTCGCCGGCAGCCGGGGCGGCCATGCTGGCCATGTCGTGGCCTGCAGGCGTGGAGGACTGGCCTCGTCCGCTCCACCATACCACCGCCGCGACCGCCGCCGCCGCCGCGACGACAAACAGGCCGATGCGTCCCAAGCGGCGCCCCGGCGTCGCGGAAGGCGCGAAGGGATTCAGGTCGGGGGCGTTCACCGTCCACCTCCTGGTTCATCGGACACCATGGTGTCCGGGTCGACCCACGTCCGCCCCGTGATCATCTCGAGCTCAGCGAGCATGGTGCCGCGCTCGGCGGCAAGCCCGATGAGCTCGAGCCGGTAGCGATTCACGGTCATCTGGTTGTCGAGTACCGTCATGAAATCCACGCTCCCCACCTGGTAGGCGGCCAACGCCGAACTCACCGTGGCGCCGGCTTGGGGCAGGACCGTGCCGCGGTACAGCGCTGTCAACCGGGTAACCCGGTCCAGTTCCGCAAGGATCTCCAGCACCGCAGCCCGGGTCTCGGCCTTCAGAGTTGCCAAATCAGCCTCGGCCATTTCCCGCATGGCCAGCGCCTCGAGCCGCATCTGCTTCTGCCGACTACCGGCCCAGATGGGCACGGTGGCGCCCACCATCAGGCTGACCATCCGTTCCGTGCCGCCATCGGGCATGCCCCGCTGCCCGTAGATCACCCCCAGGGTCAGATCGGGCCAGATCTCGCGGCGGGCGCGACGCTCCTCGGCCAGCGCCGCCGCCACCTGCGCGCCGGCCGCACGCAGCATCGGCCTGGTGCCGAGGGCCAGCGCGATCAGCGAATCGGCGGTAGGGAGCGACACCTCGAGGTCCGGCAAGGCGGGTCGAGTCACCGAGTCGGCTGGCGGCCGGTCGAGCAGGCCGTTGAGGCGGGCGGCCTCAGCCACCCGCATCGCCTCCATCCGGAGGATGTCCTCCGTCATGCGGGCGATCTCGACCTGGGCCCGAAGGATGTCCGGCTGGCGGCCGCTTCCCACGGCATACATCGCTTCGGCGGTTCGTTCGAGCTTGCGAATCAGCTCGCGGGTTTCCTTCAGGACCCCGACCGATCGGTCGATCCGGTAGAGCGCGTAGAATTGCCGGGCGGCCAGGGCCCGCTGGGTAAGAACCACCTCGGGGATTCTGGCCTCCTCCGCTCGCGCGCGCGCCCGTGCTGCCTGGGTGGCCAGCCCGATCCGTCCTCCCAGCGGGATCATCTGCATCAGCTGCACCTGGTTCATACCCAGCGGCTCGTTGAGCTCAAAGCCAGGCAGATCCCGGTTCATCGTGGACAGCTGCAGCGACGGATCGGGGAGGCGACTGACCGGCCCGACTCTCGCGGCGGCCGCGCGGGCCGACGCCGACGCGGCCCGGAGCATGGGACTGCGCGCTTCGAGATCGCGATACACGGCGCCAAGGCGCAGCGGGACTGGCACCGGTTGCGTCACGGCGCGTGAAGGCGCGCCCACCAGGGCGATCGCCACGACGGCCATTCGGGCCGCCGGAAAGACGGACATGAAACACTCCTTGGTTCAGGTCGAGCGAAGCAGCTGGCTCAGGCCGACAAGGAGGTGTG
>DASWKS010000151.1:0-1570 GCA_036396495.1 Gemmatimonadales bacterium | reverse complement strand
TGTTCGGCGCCTACCTTTTCCCTTCCGGATGGCATTCGATCTGGAAGTCTTTTCCCTGGGCGAGCGACGCGCACGCGCTGGGCTGGCCGCTTGTGGCGATCGGCGCCGGCTGGTCGGGCGCGCTGTTGGGGCTGAGCCTCGGGCGGCGCTGGGCGCATGCCGCGGCCGGCGTCCTGGCGTTGGCGGCGCTGGGCTGGCTCGGCGTAAGCACCCTGCTCGGGGCGGCGGTCCTGTTGTGTTTGTTCGCCCCCTCCACCCGACGCTGGATTCGGGAGATGGAGGCGCGGGGTGGCTGACTTTTCTCCGCTCGCCTTCGTGGATGAGCCGATCGAGGTCGATTTCGACCGCCCGCCGGCCCTGCTCAAGAGACCGGGCCCGCCGTCCGCCTTTCGCTGGCGCGGCGAGGACCATCGGATTGAGGCGCTGCTCTCGGAGTGGTTCGACTACGGGCGTAAAGGACGAATGGAGCGCAACATGGCGCCCGAGCATCTGGAGACCGCGAAGCGGCGCGGCTCGTGGGGGGTTGGGCGGTTCTACTTTCGCGTCCGGGTGAGAAGCGGGCGCGTCTTCGATCTGTACTACGACCGGGCGCCCGAATCAGCCGGCGACCGGACCGGGCATTGGTTCCTGTGGCGGGAGATGAGCCCCATGTAGGGGCGAAGCACCTGTGTTCTCACCCGGGTTAGGGTGGTTCGCCCCTACAGGGATTACGCCCGCATGAGGGTAAACATCCTCGGTGCGCCGTACGCAATCCAGAATCCCAGAGCGGCGTAGCGGAGCGCGCGGAAGAGGGAGCCGATCCAATCCTCTCCCGCTGGAAACACCGCCCGCAGTCCGAGGAACACGATCAGGACCCCCAGCGCCCCGATCGAATACCGGGCAGCAGAACGCACAAGACTTGACCGGGCCCGGAAGCGGCCCCACGCCGTCAGCAGCACAGCGCCGGATCCCAGGCCGAAGAGCGCCCCACCGCGGGCGACGAACGGATCCAGCGAGCGGGGGTCGATCGGATCATCGGCCGGCCTGGCCGTGGCGGCGTTCTCGGCCCATGAGGCGGGAAGGGGCCGAGCTTCCGTCACCTTGAGACTGAGCGCGCCCAAGCCCACCATCACGGCTGAGGCTACGAGGACCAGACCGAGCTGCGCCCAGATCCTCAGGCGGGCCAGCCAACGCCCGAGTCGCTCCTCGAGCGTTAGGGCCAGCGCCAGCGCACCGAGCCCAACGGCCCAACCCGCCAATACATCCATTGGGAAGTGCACACCCAGGAATACGCGCGAAAGGGAGACGGCGAAAGCGATCAGCGCCGCGGCGAAGATGAACCACCAACGGCGCGACCAGGCTGCGAGCCTTCCCCATAGGACAACCCCGTTCTGGGCGTGGCCCGAAGGGAGACCGAAGGAAGTCTCGCCGGACAGCGCCGCCACCTCATGGCTGATCCAATACGGGCGAGGAAGGCCAAAGGCGACTTTGAGAGCGTCGTTGAGGCCGGCGCTCGTCACGAGGAGCAGCCCTGCCCGCACCCCGATGCCGCTGTCGACGCACCACAACACGGCCGGCATGACCAGGAAAT
>DASWKS010000150.1:0-3311 GCA_036396495.1 Gemmatimonadales bacterium | reverse complement strand
TTTTCCTGGTCCCTGGTCTCTCTCCCCGTTTTCCTCCGGTAACGTTTCCAGTATCCGGCGCGAGTCACGACCTCACGCCGACCGCCGAGCCTCCACCCAGCGGTTGGTCGCGTCCAGGACCGCAAACACCGCGGCCCGTTCCGCGCTCTCTCTCACTTCAGCCGTACCCGTCATCACGTGGCTGTCCCGGCCACCCATCCCCCGCACCACCACGAACACCACGGTCCGGTCCAGTGCCTCCACCACCTTGACCCCTTCCACCGCCAGCGTGTGCCGCTCGATCAGCTTCTCCAGCGCACCCGCCGTGGCCCGCGCCGCCCCTTCCAGCCGGGCCCGGAGCGTGTCGGCCACTTCCTCCTCCACCCGCTCGGTCCGCCCGCCCACCGTGAGCCGCACGCCTAACACAACGCGGTGGGCCCGCTCCGCGGACGCCACTCCCAAGTCCTCGAACAGCACCGAGCGCCGGAGCACCTGCTCCCGGATCGCCCCGCGCTCCAAGGCTTCGATCGGCCGCACGTCGGCCGTTTGTGCCACGCTGATCTTGCGATGATCCACCTTGAGGCCCAGATGCGCAAGGAGGGCCGATTCCACGTTCCGCACCACCTGCTTGGGACCCAGGCCCGAGCTGGCCAGAATGTGGATCTCGCTCACCTCGCCCAGCGGTGTCGTCACCACCCGGGCCGACAGCACCCCTTCCAGCGTGGTCAGCAGATTCTCGGCTCGGCGCACACCCCAGGGATCGGGCATCTCCGCCGCCGGCCCCCGGCCACCGGGCGCCGTCTCCGCCGCACGCATCGGGTTCGAACCGGTCACCGTGTGATCCCCCCAGGTTCATCGGTCGAGCGCATCAGACTGCCTTCGATCACCTTGTTCCGCCCCGCCGCCTTGGCCCGGTACAGAGCCCGGTCCGCGTCCACCAGCAGGTCGCCGCTGGGCGGCTGGGCCGGATCGTATTCCGCGATCCCGATACTGACCGTCACCGTCCCATGGCCGTATCCCAGCCGCTGTCCCACCCGTTCCACACCAGCTCGTAGCGCCTCCGCCACACGTGTGGCGCCTGGCAGGTCGGTCCGGGTCAGGATCACCACGAACTCGTCGCCCCCGTACCGGGCTGCCAGGTCGGTCGCGCGGATGGCGCTCCGGACCTCGGCGGCTACCGCCCTCAGCACGTCATTGCCAGCCTCGTGCCCGTGGCGGTCGTTCACGTCCTTGAGCCGGTCCAGGTCCAGGAACAGCGCCGCGAACCGGTCCCCGGAGCGCTTGCTCCGCTCCTGCTCCTGGCCCAGCCGGTCGCGCAGCACCCGGAAGGTGGCCAGGCCGGTCAACAGGTCCGTCGCCGCCGCCCGCTGTGATTCCTCGGCCCACCGGGTCAAGTAGGGCGGACACTGCCGGAGCGAGCTCCGCCCCATCGCCACCGCCTGGGCAAAGGCGGCGCAGGTCCCGAAGCCGCACGCCCCGCAGTCCCACGGCTTCCCACTCGGCTCGGTCCCGATCTGCTCCAGGATCCCTTTGACCACGTCGTGGTCGGGCCGGGGTACCTGGGTTCGGAACCGGAACGTCGCCCCGACACTGGCTTTGACCGTCGGGTCGACCACCGGGTCGCGGCTCCGAGGCGGCTCGCTGGTCTGCACCAGGGTCCGGCGCCACAACAGCAATTCGCGAGGCCCCAGGACCGGGTGATCCAGCCCACCCTCGCAGGACAGCAGGTCGACGAAGCCCAGCTCGAGCCGGTCCGTCACCACCGCCCGCGATAACGCCTTGAGACCCTGCAGCCCCCGGATCCGGTGCAGCCGGGGAACTCCCGGTCCACCGTGGGCCAGCCAGGCCCCCGGAAACCCGCCTGCCAGACTGAGATGGCGGCGCCGCTCCATCGGGACCCGGCTGAACACCGAGGGCTGCGACATCAAGTCCACGCCCCGCAACCGGAACAACTGCTCCAGCTCCTCGAACGTCAGCGTGGCGTCTAATCCATCGACAGCGTTGACCGGCCACGGGCCGGCATAAACCACTCTAAGATCCGATGCAGCAAGGCGCCGCAGATACCGTGCCTCGGCCACCGGAGGTGTCACAATTGGAGCGAGGTAGGGGATTAGCTCGGGAAAGTCCATCCCGATCGCGCCCACCACCACCGGGTCGGTGGACCGGATCATGGTCCCCCACCCTTCCTCCGCCCACATCCGGAGGTACTCCTCCGCCACCAGCTCGTCCCCGATCACTCCCCGCGACACCAGCGGGAATCCGGCTTCGTAGCAGGCGTTGATCACCTGCTCCGCCGAGGCCGGGTAGAAGTGGGCCGGCGCCTCGGTCCCCAGGATCAGGACGGTGTCCCGTCGCCCCGCCAGCGCCAGCGCCTGCTGCAGGGTCCCCATCGCCGCGATCGCGTCGTGGGGGCAGGCTGGGAGACAGTGACCACAGCGGATGCAGGCGTCGTCCATAATTGAAACGACCCCGTGTTCCACCGGCACTGCGATCGCCCCGGTCGGACAAACCCGAACGCAGGCTAGGCAGCCAACACACCGCTCCTGGTCTACGACGAATCTCAAAGCGAAGCCGCTGGACCGGCCCCTGAAGTGGGGCCTATCCTATAATAATGTGATGTCAAGATAGTTTTGTGTCGAGTATTTATACGGCCCATCCACTGACCGGAATTCAGCCCAGCTTGAATTCCTTGATCTTACGGTACAGGGTCCGCTCGCCGATGCCCAACGCCTGGGCAGCCTGACGGCGGTTTCCGTGCCACTCCCGGAGGGCGGCCTCGATCGCCGCCTTCTCGACGTCGGCCATGGTCATGCCGGGACGGTAGAGCACCTCCACCGGAGTGCCTTCGTCTTCACCCGCACGTCCATGCGATGGTTCGGCGACCTCGATAACATGAACGTGCGAGGGCGTTTCGTCGAGTCTGCGCCGCAGTTCCTCCACCTGCAGCCGCAGATCCATCAGGCTCCGCAGGATAAACGTGAGCTGTTGCGGCTGGTCGTTCTCGCGCAGCTCGGCCCGCGTGGCGAGCACCGGCAGCAGCGTTGGGGCGCCTTCGAAAATGTCGGCCGGAATGTCTTCCGCCCGGATCTCGGTGCCGGGCGCCAGCACCACCATCGATTCGACCAGGTTGCGGAGCTGGCGTACGTTGCCGGGCCAGGGCGCCGACACCAGCCGCTGCAGGGCTTCGGCGCTCAGGCCGGGGAATTTCCGGTCGTGCTGGGTGGTGAACTCACGGATGAATTTCCGCACCAGCAGCGGAATGTCTTCCCGCCGCTCCCGGAGCGGCGGGAGATAGATGTTGAGGACATTCAGCCGGTAGTAAAGATCCTCGC